>JAVBPQ010000137.1:0-16515 GCA_031549525.1 Clostridiaceae bacterium
ATTTGATATTTTACGTGTTTTTTCCTAAGAACATTAAAATGAGTTTTAACAGCTATGATATTTTGAATATTTTAACTTGGCAAGCTTCTTTTATGGATATATTATTAAATTAAATAGATACTAATTTTTATTTGACAAATTATGATAAATATTAAATGCTTAATAATAAAACTATTATTATTTATTATAACTAACCTATTTAAATTTAAATAAGAATAAAACGAGCAGAGGTTTTAAAATGAATTTTTTGAGATATATAGATAAGAAATTTTTAAAAAATAAAGATCAAATGTCCTATGAAGATGATATAAATGACGATATAAATGTGAAAGATTTGGATAAGTTTCATTATGCAAGTGAGAGTCAAAAAATTGTTTATTCATCAAAAGGACATTGTAATAAAACGAGATTAGAAGAAATAATAGATTTTATTAAAAAAAATGAATTTAAAAAAATAGGACTTGCATTTTGCAGCGGTTTATATAAAGAAGCATCTATACTCACTGATATTTTAGAATCACATGGATTTGAAGTCTGTGCTGTAGTATGCAAAAATGGAAATATGCCAAAGGCATTGGCTCTATCAAATATAGATGATATAGTGCGTGAGAAAAATAGAGAAATAATGGATAATCCTATTGGTCAGGCAAAGATATTAAATGATTTAAATACAGATTTTAATATAATTTTAGGATTGTGTATTGGACATGATTCATTATTTATGAAATATTCAAAGGCATTGGTCACTGTATTTGCTGTTAAAGATAAGGTTCTTGCTCATAATCCTCTTGGAGCTATTTATCTAGCAGAGGGATATTTTCATGATAAATTATATAAAAAATAAATATGCCCTGAATTTTACAAAAACAGGGCATATTGTTCAATCTTAATTTAACTTTGAACCACAATGAGGGCAGAATTTTGCACCTACTGTTACTTCTTTTCCGCACTCAGTGCAAAATTGTTTATTTGAAGAAGCCTTTGAAACATTTTTTGTGCCACATTCTGGGCAAAACTTTGCATTTGGTTGTATTCTCGCTCCACAATTTGAACACTTTATCAAATTTTCCTCAGGTGGAGAAGAGCTAGGTTTAAAATTAGAATTATTGTTCCCAATCATTTGGTTTGCCATATTAAAACCAGCTGCAAGACCCATGGATGATTTCATAGCCTCACTCATAGCTCCGCTACCGCCTTTATCGTTTGCCATGGCATCTACCATTCCAATGCGTTGATATCTATCCACGTCTCCTACCATGCTATAAGATGCAGTTTTATTGATCCTATCTTGAATTTCTTGAGGATAGTTTACACTTGAGATTGAAAAGCTTGAAATAGTAAATCCCATCTTTATCATTTCCATGTCAAGATCAGATTGAATGCCTTTTGCTATCTCATAAGCATTTGCCTGGAGATTAAACATATCCTTTCCTTCTCTTACAATCCACTTCATAAGCAACTGATCTACAACACTTAAAACTCTCATCTGAACATCTTCTACTGTAAACATATCTTTAGCACCAGCAATCTTATCGATTAAATTTATATAATCGCTGACTTTCATTACAAAAGTACCAAACGCTCTTATTGGGATACCACCAGGAAGTCCTTGGGCAGGTATGTTTATAGCATTTTTAGTTCCCCATTTAAGGGTAAATTCTTTTGTATTTATAAAAAGCACTTCAGCTCTTAATCCACTATTAAATCCAAATTTAAAACCCTTTAAAGTGCTTAAAAATGGAATTATATCAGATTCAATTTCATAATTTCCTTCATCAGTAAAAACACCCTCTATACGTCCATTGTACATAAAAACGGCATCTTGACCTGGTTTTATTATTAGTCTTGAGCTCTTTTTTATCTCTCTATTGCGCCATTTCCAAAATATAACATCATCTCGAAATTCTTCCCATTCAACTACATTTGCTAATTGATTATCAAAAATTCCTATTTTAAAAACCTCCTTTTAAGTAAAGTTAATGATTTATAAATAAAAATAAGCTTTAAAATTTATACAAAACCACATGATATTATTAGTATAGCTATTTTCATATTCATTATAAATATAAAATACGATAAATAAAATTATTATAGCTAAAATTATAAGAATAGTTATTTTTACTGCACTATATGGGTATTTTCCAGTTATCTCACCATTTTGACCGTTTATAACATAGCTGAATACTTTTTTGTTGTACATATATCCTGATATCCAAATAGGAAAAAGAACATGTTTAAATTTTACATTTGAATAAGCAGTATTTACATTTATATCTCTTACTTCATCGTATCTTGATAAAACACGCTTTGTGATCTCAGATACAATGGAGCTATTCATCCTTTGCTTTGCATATTCAAACCCAGCATCAGGCTCTAAAGTGTATTTTTCAGCTTGAAAGCCTGACAGATATATGGTTTCAAAAGGTTTTAAAAGATTTGTATCAAAGGATTCTATTCTATTTACAAGGAATCTACCTGTAGAGCCTGCAAAGACTAGGACATCATCAAAGAACTGTCCGAAATTTCCATTAACAGGATACCATCTCACTCTACGCTCAGTGCGTTTATTTTCACCAGAACCTACAGTAACATAATAAACTTCTCCTCCTTGAGCTGTAAAGTTATTGAAAGTATCTGCATCATAGGTCCAGTAAGGAATATAAATTGATTGGAGCTTATCAAGCTGATACATTCTCTTTAATTTATTAGGGGCAAGGTAGCGTCTTTTTATCCAATTTGAAAAAATTAAATTTGCTTTGTTTTTATCTATAGCAAAAGGCAAAATCCCTTCAGGTTTAACACCAGCCATTTGCTTGCTCTCAAGGACGTGAGATGATCCACAATATCCACAGGAAATAGAGGTAACTTCTCTTGATATAGTGATCTCTGCACCACAATTTTCACATTTAACAACATGAGCATAATTATTCCAGTCAATACTTGCACCTTCAATATTTTTTCTTGTAAAATCATATTCATGAATTGTTTTGTCAGTGGATGCTATTTTTTCTATATTTCCACAATTTGGGCATTTCATCTCTTGGGAGCTTATATCAAATTGCATAATACCGCCGCAGCCTTTGCAATAAAAAATTCTTTCATTGTTTTTACTAGACATATCCACATTATTGCTACTCATATATTAAACCCCATTATTTTAAAAGAGCCTATACTTTGAAGATACAGGCTCTTAATATTTATGCTTTATTTTAAGAATATATTTAAAATTTTAAGATTAATCGTTGTCTCCATTTTTGTTATATTTACTCTTTAAATCTTCAAATTCACCATCATATTTGTTCTTTATATTTTCAAACTCATCAACGATTGAAGGTTCATCTTTTTTTTGTTTTTTCTTTATAGCTTCAAGCTCATCATCTATTGAAGAGGTATCTGTCCCATATTTACTCTTTAGGTCTTCTAGAGAATCGCTTCCTTTATTTAATTCAGCCATTGCATTTGCTTCATCAAGCATCCTTGATGCTTTTTCATCCATTCTATCAAAAGCAGACAGATTTCCTCTTGCACTGTCAACGCTTTCTCCAATTTTATTTATATTACTTTGAGTTTTAGCAACTGCAATTTTTGCTTTAATGCTATCTCTTCTTGCATTTAAATCATTTATCTGATCAACTAATTTGTCATGCATTTGTCTCATTTTAGAAGCATTTTCTGCAGCTAAATCATAAGCTTGCTTTAAGCTTGTTTGTTTTGTTGTAAGTGAAGCTTTTTGTTTAAGGAATTGTTTTGCGTCTGCATCATTGCCAGCTTGAACAGCCCTTTCAGCATAGGATTGTAATTTATTTATTTCAGATGTACATTCTTCAAGATCTCTATAAGCTCTTTTTTCTTCAGCCATTACGCCAGCAGTTTCAGCTTTTACTTTTCCTAAATCCTCATTTAAATTTCTAACTAATTGATCCACCATTTTTGAAGGATCTTCCATTTTATCAAGCATAGCATTGATATTTGAAGACATTATTTCCTTAAATCTTGACAATATTCCCATACTATAACCTCCAATAAAAGTTTATATCTATGTAGAAGATACAACTTTATTTTATATATAAAAATATAAATAGTCAATAATATTGAATTGTTATAAATTTATAAACAAATAATATTTTGTTAAAAATTTACTTTAAAAAAAGACCTGAAATTTAATCCAGATCTTTCTTATTTTTTTAGTTCCATTTATCATACATAGCATGAACTATACTACCTCTATATTTATAGAAAGTGTTTGTACTTTTAAACCATCCATCTAAAATTCTGAGGTAGTTGCTACCTCCATCATTTTCATATCCAACTGCAAGAACATAATGGTTATCATACTTTGGGTCAGCATGTAAAAGTGTAACTACTGGAATGTTATTATCAATATTATTTTTAAAAAAATTCCAGTCACTTCCATCTGATGTGTTGCTAGAAGTTACTGGTTTTTTTCTATTAACTGCAAATTGACTTAGTCCATTGACAAGATCGAAGTCATAAGTAGTATTATGTTCTTTTGTTTTCATATATTTATATAAATCTATAAATACTTTATCATCCCATAATGATGAGAGAGAATTTTTATTGGGATGTCCATGAGTCCAATAATATATGAGATTAACACCAACAACAGGGCCACAATGATTGTCATAGTCAGGAAAATCAAGCATTGTGTAGACTTTATAATCTTTATTTAAAATTCCTGTGATAGTATAAGCATTTTTATTAACATTAGGTTTAGTACTGCAGTTTGAACTATCAGTAGTATTTGAAATATTAGTATTATTTGTTATATTTGAAGCAGTAGTATTTTTTGGAGCAGTAGTTTTGTTTGTAGTATTTGAAGCAGTAGTTTTGTTTGTGGTATTTTTTGAAGTAGCGGTTTTATTTGTGGTATTTGAAGGAGTAGTTTTGTTTGTGGTATTTTTTGAAGTAGTGGTTTTGTTTGTGGTATTTTTTGAAGTAGTAGTTTTATTTGTGGTATTTGAAGCAGTAGTTTTATTTGTAGTATTTTTTGAAGTATTAGTTTTATTTGTGGTATCTAAAGTAGAAGTGGTATTGTTTATTATATTTTCAGAAGATCCCATGCCTTTAGTCATAGTGTCATCGGAATTTAAAGAAGAATTTAATTTATTTGTACTATTTATATCATTAATATCTACCTTTAAACATTCCTCATTGAGGCTTGATTCACCGCTGAAAGAAATTATTCTTTTGTTTTTGAGGTTTTTAAGATTATTTATGCTGTTTTGATCTAGACGAGATTTTTTATTGTATCTATAATTGTCATTAAGAGCTTTTTTTGAAGCTTTTATAACTTTATCTGTTGCTAGGTTTATATAGCTAGATTCACCATTAGCATTCTTTTTTTCTTTAATAAAAGAAAAATCATCAGCAAAAATAATTTTTTCCTTATTTTGAGTCTTTTTTCCTGTTTTAGATTTTAAAATAGAGTCTAAAACATAATCTCCATCATAACTAAAAGATTGAACAGAAGGTTCAAAAGCATTTGCATTTACAAGTATATAACCTTGATTAATTTTATTTGTATTGAGTCTAAACAGATAAGCATTGATATTGCTATCAAAATCATATAGATTAATATTTTCATTAATAAAAGTAGTCTTATTCCATATACAATCTGCATCGTTTATTTTTTTATTTATAATTTGATAGGCAAGTAAAGTTGCGTCAGTTTTTGAAATATATGCAATTTCGTTATTAATATCTGCATAAATATTGTCAATGCGTATTATAAAGGTACTAGCAATAAAAACAATAAAAAGAATGAAGCAAGTTGTTTTAAATTTCAATTTCAAAATAAATCCCCCCATATAAAATAAATTATTTTAGAAACAGAGTTAAATTGGGATCTATAAATTAAGTAATAAATGTAAATAACAAGTTTAATTTTATATATATAAAGGATAAAATGCAATAATGTATATAAAATTAGATAAAAATTAATATAAATAATTACCATTTTATATATCTTGCATCAACTATATTTCCTCTATATTTATAAAAAATATTTGTGCTTTTAGACCAACCATCTAAAATTCTAAGATATTTATTGTTATTTTTATATTTATATCCTATTGCAACAACAAAATGATTCTTATATTTTGGATCTTTATTTAAAAGTGTTATAATAGGGATATTTTTATCTATATTGTCTTTAAAAAAACTCCAGTCTTTTCCATTTGATTCATCCCAAAAATCAATAGGTTTGTTTTTATTTTTTGCATAATTTATCAGTCCATTTGAAAGATCATGATTAGTAGTAGAATTTCTTGAAGTTGTGTTCATATATGTTGCTAAATCAGAAAAAGTATTTTTATTCCAAAGAGGGCTGAGGGAATTTTTTAAAGGATGAGCATGTGTCCAGTAATATATTAGATTAATTCCTGCGATTGGTCCGCAATAATTTTTAATTTTCGGAAAATCTTTATTTGTATATATTTTATAATCTTTGTCCAAAATGCCAGCAATAACATAACTATTTATTTTTGATTTTGAAGAAGCTTTTGCAGCATTATCTTTAATTTTAGTTTTTGAACTTGATTTTCCTATTTTTAGTTTAGTCGGTTTATCATTATTTTTATTTTGTGATATATCTATGATTTCATCTGTCTCAAAATCTATATAATAAGTTTTACCTTCTTCATCTTCTTTTTTAATAAGAAAAGAAAAATCATCATATATGATAATTTTTTCATCATCTTTTGTATTAATACCTGTTTTTTCTATTGAAATAGAATCTAGAATATAATCTGAATCATAACTAAAAGAATATATATATGGATTTGAAGAATTTGCATCAAGAAGCACATAACCCTTATCAATTCCATTTGTTGTTAGTCTAAATAAGTACATGATGACATTATCATTAAAATCATAAAGTTTAATAGTGCTTTTTATAGAAGTAGTATAGTCCCACATATTATTTGTTAGATTTGATTCTTCATAAATAAATTGTTTTGTAATCAAACTAGCATCGTACTCTGTAATATAATTATTTGCAGTATTAGAATATCCATAAATTTTATGAGCAGGTGTAGCAATATAATTTATAACTAGAAATAGTGAAAGGAAAAAAGAAATAAATTTAATATTGTGTTTCAAATGATATTCCCCCTAATATTTTAAGTGTTTATATATTTTAAATTATAGGTAACTTAAATTAATTATAAACGAAATAGTATAAAAATGCAAAGTCATAATTATATTAGATAACAGGCTAATTTGCCAATGCTTGGAAAAATTTTACTTTAATTTTTATGAAACTATGGTAAAATTTATATGGTATTATTTAACTATTTTTTTTTATATATAATATTTAAATAATATAATTTTTATATTTGGGAGAAAAATTATGGTTAAACAAATTAAAGCATTAATCTCAACAATATTCATTTTAGTTTTTCTGTTTCAAAAGATAATCTTTGCTCAATCTATTGTCAGCTTAAATTTTACTAACATGGTATTTGATATTAACACAGATACAAAACCTGGACATATTTGGTATGCACCTTCTGGCAATGATATTACTCATTTAAATTCAGATTCCATCCATTATTTTGAATTGAATGCAAATGAGATAGGTAAACAGGTATATTCTATTAAAGATCTGCCATGGAATACTAAAAATTCAAATCCCTTTGGAACTGCTATGTTTTGGAAACAGGATGCTGATGATCCATGTATGGCAATATGGACAAAGTTTGATCTTCAAGACTCTTTGATAGATAATAGGAGTAAATTTAATGGTAATGATAAGAGAAAAAAAATAAATACCTATGTAGGAAATGTATCTAGCAATCCTATTTTTACAAATATATTTAATGAAAATTTTACAAGGCTTAATATAATTCCGATTTGGCATAATTTTGATAAAGCTCCTCTTGTGCAATTTGAAATAGAAGACCCTAAAAGATGTTATATTGAGGGAGAAGAGGCTTTGATCAAATTTAAGGTTATTAATAATACTCCATATGATCTTACTGGAGTTGATATAGATTATTATGTAAATGGTGAGAAGCAAACTTCTTTATCTGGAGAAGCAAAAGGATTTAAGGTTTATAAGGATGATATACAATATGATGAAATTTATAGAGGAATAAATACTTTTATAGGAAAATATATTGTAAAGTCTAGCGATGTAGCTACAGGGATTAAAATTGAAGCTGTATTATATCCACATTATGAACTTGTTTTAGATAAAGACGGAAGGACAAATCTTTTAAAAGATGCTTTATTATGTAAAAATTTAACTGCAACTAAATCTATATGTGTAATTAAAGCAAACCCGAATATTATGCTTGAGAAGGAAGCAAATGTCGAAATTGCATTGCCAGGAGAAGAAATAAATTATAAATTTGAACTAAAAAATATAGGAGATGTGGTTTTAAGAAATGTATCTATAGATGATTCTCTTCTTGATAAAAATACATTAAATCCAAGCTTTATAGAAAAGTTGGATGTTGGAGATTCGATTATATTTGAAGGTAAGATGACCATTCCAAAAGATGCTATAGATGGGGAAGAGATTATAAATACTGCTTTTGCAACAGTAGAAGGAAAAAGATTGGGAAGCCCTTCTTCATCAACCATAAGGGTTAAAACGCTTCCTGAAGATAATATTGATATTATTCCAAATATTGTACTTGAAAAGGAAAATATAGCCTCAGTTAATGCCTATGAAATAATAGTTGATAAATCAAAGTCAACAGATATAGAAGCTGAAGTTTATGATAAGGTTAATATGTTTAATATTAATGACATTGCTACTCAAATTGAGTCACCAGTTAATATTGAAGACCCTTATGTATATGAACCTGAAAAACAAAGTGATCCTCTACCAGTGATAAAACTTTTTGATCATATACATATAGAAGATGCTGTTATTTATGCTGAGGACTACTCAATTATATCAGGAGAAAGCGTAAATATAATGAATAATGTAAGTGCAAGAGATAATGGAGGTAGAGGAAAGGATATAACTAAAATCGTTAGAGTATATGGTGTAATCAATACGGCTGTACCTGGAAACTATACTATTACATATAGAGTAAAAGGTAAAAATAAGAGAGATGTCTCTAAAACTATAGTCATTAAGGTTAAACGAGCTTAAATAAAAAACCACGAGAATTTGTTTCTTGTGGTTTAACTTAATCCCCATTCCCAAAGCAATCTCATCTACATGAAATTGCTACCCTCATCTAAAAATAAATCAGCATATGGTAATAATTAGTAAGCAATTCAATGTACAATAGTAAGAGATATTGAGCTGATTTGTATACGGATTCGAACCAGGACTGCTCCACGTCCACCCCAATGTATTTTTATGCTCGCTTTTATTTAAAGATTACCTGCTTTGTTATTTAATCAAAGTCTATAGTCCAATTTACACTTTGAATTTGTGTATCAAGTTCCCTATATTTTTTTGAGAGGAGGTCTATTTGTTTTTGAATATCACCTATACTGAGTGTGATGTACATCTTCACTTCAGTATGTGTGAGGCGATAGTCTTTTTCATTAGCACTTTCTACAATGCCAGTCAGCATGGTGCGTTTCTTTAAAATCATATTTCTATTTGCGATAGCATCAGCTAGTAGTTCTCCATTTGGCATTTTTATTTCAAGATTTTTATGGTTTATCTTTTTGACAATATCACATAGTTTTTCTTCAATACTAAAAATTTCATTTAACAACTCATAAGGATCTTCATGAGGTTTTTCATTTTCTTGAACTTTAAGATTTACAATTATCCTTTGCTTTAAGCTTTCGATTTTTTGTTGATATTCAGAGCGCAACAAAAGAGCTTCTGCTAATTTCATACATCTCACCTGCTTAAAATAAATTGCTATAGTTATAAGAATTATAGCAACTAAAACAATCTAAATCAAGTTAAGTTTTCTACCTTAACATAGCTTGAATTGGGTTTAATATCCTACAAATTCACAACTTGTTTTAGCGCTCTCCATATCAAAGATTAAAGTATCCTTCTTAAAAAATTTAAATCTTGCAGAACAAGATGGTGATTCTTTGACAATAGTAGTCATTTTTCCATGGATCGGTGCATATAAGGTATGGCTATTATAGTTTGAAATAGAGATTTCAAGTTTCAAGCTTTTACTAGCAATTTCGATTTTCTTCTGTGTGCATTTTATAACCTTTGATCCATTATATGTGGTAAGCCTATACTCTTTATCTTTATAATAAATTATACAAATTAAACCTTGAAAATAAAAACCCATAAAAGGAATATCTGCAACAGCTACCATCACTGAATACCTTCCCTGAAAATCATTGCTCTGAACCCAAGAATAGCGCTTTGGAAAAGACCAACCACTGTCCTTTTCTATGTAACCTATACCATTTGTAAAATCGAAAACTTTGTCATTTATTTTTAATTCACCTTGGAGATTATGATACATGCTTATAATTCCATGACGACATTCTAAAGGAAGAAATCTAAAAGGTCCCATAATATCTTGATTTAATGATATTAAATTTTTATATAAAATTTCACCTTGTGCTATAAGATCTGGTTTGTTTATATTTAGTGTAATTTTGTTGAAAGAAAAAGTACTATCTCCAATTGATATATCTTTATCCTTTTTAAATTGGCTTTTGAGAAATATTATATTATATGATTCATCATCTGTGATAATTTGAATAAAGGCATGAAGCTTTGAAATTCCAGGAATTATGGATACAGTTTCTTGATGGTTTTGATGTTTAAAATACCACCCCTCAAAAAAGCTTTTAAACATTGGTATCTTTCATTGCTGGATTATCTATAAGCTTTCCAGTCTTATCAAATCGTGAGCCATGGCATGGGCAATCCCAGCTATTTTCTTCTTTATTATATTTTAATGCGCAACCAAGATGGGAACATCGTTTCGTAGAAGGGGTTAAAAGGTTTACTAAAGATTCTCCTAAATTCACAAAAAGCTGAGGTTTTAAAATACTTCTTGAAGGTGAGAAAGCTTCAGAAAAATCATTCTTTTTATCAAAGATTAAATCACACAGGATTATGGCAGAAATCATAGAGGCTGTCATTCCCCATTTGTTAAATCCTGTAGCAGTAAATAAATTTTTGCAAGATTTTGAATATTGACCAATGTATGGGACATCATTTAGCGTAATGCAGTCTTGAGTTGCCCAAGAGTATTTTTTTTGAGAATTTGGATAATATTTTTTTATAAAACTTCCAATTTGGTCATATCCACCACCATTTTTACCAGTTCTATGGCTCCCTCCACCTATAAATAATAAATCTTTGTAATTTCTAAAGGACATTCCATTTTGGTCTTCATCTAAATACATTCCATCGATTTTAGGAGAATTTTCAATTGCCACAACATAAGATCTATCTTGATACATTTTTAAAAAATAATATCCATGAGAATTCATAAAAGGAAAATGGGTGGCGATTATAATTTTTTTAGCATCAATCTTTCCATTATCAGTAAAGGCGGTGGTTTCTTCAATTTTTTTAATAAACGTATTTTCACAAATATTTAAATTTTGTGATATATTAGACAGGAATTTTAGAGGGTTAAACTGAGCTTGGTTATTAAATTTTATAGCACCTGCTATTTTAAAGGGCATTGGAATTTCAGATACAAAATCTGCATTATATCCTAATTTTTCAAGAGCTTTTATTTCATTTTCAATCTTTTCTCTATTGCAGGTTGAATAAGTAAATGCTGGTTTTTCTTCAAAATCACAGTCTATGTTTTTGCAAAGTTCAAAGTACTTTTTTAAAGCCAACTTATTTGCAAAAAGATACTGTTCTGCTCTAAAGATTGATGAGTTTTCTATCAACTTATCATAGATCAAGGAATGTTGAAAGGTAATTTTAGCAGTAGTATTTTTTGTAATTCCCATTCCAATTCTTTTTCCTTCTACCAGCAAATAATCTACTCCTAATTGCTTAAGAAAATAAGCGCATAAAACTCCCGCAATGCCTCCACCAATTATTAAAACATCAGTCTTTTTATCCCCATTAAGTTTAGGAAATTCTTTAATTTTTAAATCTTCTAGCCATATAGATTCTATAGAAAAATCACCTCCAAATTATATTTCTATTAGTGTTTGTAATAAATTGGAATCTTATGCTAAAAAAATTTTAAAAAAATAGAAATATTCTTAAGTGCACTTTTTGTAAAAAGGTTAATCATCTATAAAAAATACTAGTCATTGTAAGTGTAAATTTGGATTAAAAGGTAATTAAAATGATTTAATAAAGTTAAGCTAACATTAGCATATTTATATCTATTTTGATATTATTTCTATTTTTTCTATCTTTTTTGCAGAAAAATGGGCATGTTCTCCTAAACCCTTTTTACTCTCAAAAAAGGGATCTATATTGTTGGATTTTGCTTTGTTTAAAAATCCAATATTAAGTTGTCTTAATTATCTCACTATCTTTGCTATTACATCATCAAACTTCTTTGCTTTTAATTTATCTAAAACATTTTGGTCAGCAAGACCTCTATTTACATACTGCATCATATGGCGCTCATTGTAGCTTAATTTAAAGAAGGCTCTGCAAACAGCAGTAGGGTTACTTAGCGCTGTATCTCTTTTATACTTCACAAGAAGTGTCAAAAAGTCATTTACATATCTCATTGGGACAGTTATGGTGAGATTTAGACTGCTTTGAACCATGCTCTTAACCCTCTCAATCTTTGTCTCAGGGGTTTCTTTTACTAGCTTATTATCCTTATCAAGCCTCCTATATAGCCTATCCTCTATTAGAGCTTTTACCTTTTCCACATCATTTATATCCTCTCCTAAGGTTTCAACTATCATCTTCTGCTTTTCATGATCTAGTTTAGATAACATCCTTCCAATACCAAGTTTCATAATCCTATTTTCCACCATCTCTAAAGCTTCAGGATATAGATTCTTAAAGCAGGTGTTGTTGTGAATGGTTGTCTTTGAAACTCCAAGGTTTTCAGAAAGAACATTTACCACATTCATTTGCCCTCTATAGCTTTTCCCAGTACGCAAAGCTTCATCCATCTTTAAAGTAGCTCGAATAAAGGTCTTTCTTGAGATTGTTCTATAGCTTAAGTTAGAAGATATTATCATGCTTTCAAGCTTTAGAGGGTCTATTTTATCCTTTTCTATAATAAAACATGGAAGGGTGCTGTATTTATCCGATTTTGAAACATCATAGAGAGCACGAAGAGCGATGAGCCTTGTTCTGCCTATTATCACAGTATACTTTCCATCTCCATCATCTAAAGCAATGCAAGGACTTAAAATATTGTCATTTTCTATGGATGAAATAGCGTTCAGGAGTTGCTCATTGTCGGGAAAATCGAAGAAATTTAATTTATCCTCAGCTCTAAGCTTTAATATAGGAATCCTCTGGAAATTTTGAAATATATCTATCTCATTTAAATTTTGAATATTATTATCAGCTTTACTATTTTCTAAGGCTTCTTTTTTCTTTTTTTCTTCTCTTACTTCATTTAAAAGCTCTTGAACCAGTGGGTCGTTAAAATCTATAGTCAATCCCTTTTCTTCTTCGTAAAATCTTGAATCATCGTTATTATTCATATTACTACGCTCCTTGTATAATTTAGTCTATTATTAAATACCTATTTTAAAGATTAAAGAATTATGACAAAAATAAAAAAGATTTCTTATCAGTTGTGATTTTTAATCCTTAATGTCAATCTCTTTTCTATATTTTACAAAAAATAAATTTCTACTTGATAAAACTAACAATAGCGCTAAAATTAAAATATATCTTCTATTTTAATAAAATGAACAAATCATGTCTAAAAAACCTATGAATTTGAATTTTATCTAGGTTTAGATGAAATAAATGAGAGGTTAATGAAAAGCTTGAAAAAACTTAGATGAGTTTAAGAAATTTTTAATATTTTTAAAGAAGGTTGATAGATTGTTTAATTTAATGGGCTTTATCTCATATGTTTTTTTAACCACATTTACCCCTGGTCCTAATAATATAATGGCTATGTCTATTGCAGGAAAATATGGATTTAAAAAATCCTTAGAGTTTTGCGTAGGGGTGTTTTTTGGAGTATGTATAATATTGTTGATTTGTGCAACCTTTGAAATGATTCTCTTTAAATATATACCGAAGATTGAGCTTATAATGAAATATATAGGTGCGGTATATATATTGTGGCTTGCTTATAAGACATTTTCAGAGAGCAAATCCTCTAAAGAATATAAAAATAAGGAAATAAAGGAGAAGAAAAATTTTGTATTTACTGCTATGGCGCTTCAGCTCATAAATCCAAAACTTATAGTATATGGAATAACATCTATGTCTACATTTATCTTACCTTATTTTAAATCAATTCCAATAATAACTCTTTTATGTTTTTTTCTTGCTGTTATTTGTTTTATAAGCACTGTTTGCTGGAACTTGTTTGGAACATTTTTTAAAGAAATCTTTCAAAATCACAGCAAAGTATTAAATACTATTTTAGCACTTCTTCTTGTATATTGTGCAGTTTCTCTATTCTTGTAATGAAACTAGTTTATAATATACTCTATTTTGATTTAAAAGAGGATATAATTTAATAGTAAAAGAAAAAGGAGGACAAAAATGTTTCAATCATACAATGTGGTTATGGTATATAATTTTAATTTAGATAAAATACTTATGTGCCTTAGGTCTAAAGATCCATATAAAGGTCTTTATAATTTAGTTGGAGGAAAAATAGAAAAAGGTGAGGATGGGCTTATGAGTGCATATCGTGAATTATTTGAAGAAACTGGCATCACAAGCAATGATATAGAATTAAAACATCTAATGGATTTTGATTATCCTATTAGTGAATGTGATGTTAAAGTGTATGTAGGAAAGCTTTTTCATCATGTAAAACTTGTGGAAGAAGTCAATTCTCTGCATTGGATTCCATTAGAAGATACTAATTTTTTTGATATGAAAAAATTTGCAGGTGAAGGAAATATTGGACATATGGTAGAACAGGTTAAATTTCATATTGAGTATTTTTTTGGATAATTAAGAGCATAGATTAAAATTATAAATTAAAAAACGACAACATATATAAGTTCATAGCAGTGTTTTATGACACTACAGAACAGAAACTTGTTCAATTTTTACTGCTATATTATTGTAATCACTATATATTTTTGTATATTGATTAAAATTACTATTAAATGAAGTATTTTTTTATTTATTATATGACTTAATATCATCATACAGAATATTGTGATAATAGGTGTAATAAAAGAAAGATTTTTTAAGCTATAGATGAAAATATTTTTAAAAAATTAAAAAACATTTAATTTTAATGCAACAATATTAGTATTTTATTTATCTATATATATGATTAAGCAAATAAATAAACCTCATAAACCTCATAAAACATAACCTAAAGATAAGTTTTAGAATATAAACATTATTATTTAAACTTATTTAAAATACATAAGAAATAACTATTTTTGAGGTTGTTGGAAGCGAGCAATTATCATAATTTTATTTGATTTAAAATTGAAATTATAGAAATAAATATCTTTTCAGCAACTTCAATACATATTTTTAAAATATAAAAGGGGAATATAAAAAGATAGAATGTAGAAATCTCATGTTTTATTGATAATACATGAGATTTTTTTTCTGAAAATACTCAAAAAATATTCTCTATTAAATTACAATAAAGTAATTTTTTGGCATAAAATAATGTTTTTAAAAATAATAAAAAAATTTAATTTTAATGCAACACTCTTAATGCTTAACTAATCTTTATATATAATTAAACATAAAAATGCTATATAAATAAATGCTATTTAGTATTTATAAATTTAATAATAGATAAAACAGCATAACAAATTAAATAATGTATTTAAGGAGGGTTTAACAATAATATTTTCTATAAAACACTTTGTAACGTAACTTATTGAAAGACCTAAAAGTAAGTGCATAATAGATTTAATACATTCTGAAAATATCACATTACATGAATTTTTAAAGTCACATTCATACTTATTTAATTTAAAAATAAAAATATATAAATTAAGAAAAAGGGAGAATATATAAAATTTAATATTTTGTTTTTGAATTTTGAAGAGGGCAAAAAAAAGTATTTTTAAAACTCAGCTTTAGTTACATGTTTTTTCTGATATTTCTTGTACTATATTACATAGTTATAAAGAAAATGCTTGTAAAAGTCTATTAGAGGTTATTGTTTGTTACACTTAATAAAAATGAGATAAATAGAAAAAAGGGAGAATACAAAACTAAAAAATAATAGAGAGATAAATAAAAAGGGAGAATATCAAAACTAAAAAATAATAGAGAGATAAATAGAAAAAGGGAGAATATCAAAATTAAAAAATAATATAGAGAGATAAATAAAAAGGGAGAATATTAAAACTAAAAAATAATATAGAGAGATAAATAAAAAGGGAGAATATTAAAACTAAAAAATAATAGAGAGATAAATAAAAAGGGAGAATATCAAAACTAAAAAATAATATAGAGAGATAAATAAAAAG
>JAVBPQ010000176.1:0-28153 GCA_031549525.1 Clostridiaceae bacterium
AGGATATAGATTTTTAAAGCAAGTATTGTTGTGAATAGTTGTCTTTGAAACTCCAAGGTTTTCAGAAAGAACATTTACCACATTCATTTGTCCTCTATAGCTTTTCCCAGATTTTAAAGCTTCATCCATCTTTAAGGTAGCTCGAATAAAGGTCTTTCTTGAGATTGTTCTATAGCTTAAGTTAGAAGATATTATCATGCTTTCAAGCTTTAGAGGATCTATTTTATCTTTTTCTATAATAAAACATGGAAGGGTGCTATATTTATCCGATTTTGAAACATCATAGAGGGCACGAAGAGCGATGAGCCTTGTTCTGCCTATTATAACAGTATACTTTCCATCTCCATCATCTAAAGCAATGCATGGACTTAAAATATTGTCATTTTCTATAGATGAAATAGCGTTCAGGAGTTGCTCATTGTCGGGAAAATCGAAGAAATTCAGCTTATCCTCAGCTCTAAGCTTTAATATAGGAATCCTCTGAAAATTTTGAAATATATCCATCTCATTTAAATTTTGAATATTATCATCAGCTTTACTATTTTCCAAAGCTTCTTTTTTCTTTTTTTCTTCTCTTACCTCATTTAAAAGCTCTTGAACCATTGGGTCGTTAAAATCTATAGTCAATCCCTTTTCTTCTTCGTGAAATCTTGAATCATCGTTATTATTCATATTGCTACGCTCCTTTAATCTAAAATTTAGTCCATTATTAAATATCTATTTTAAATATTAGAAAAATATTCTCACAATTTTAAAATATATAATTTTAATATAAAAAAGACAAAACAAAAAAGCCTATCTTCTAGACAGACTTTTTAATGTTATTTATTTTTTAAAACATCCTTCAATTCCTTTAAATAAACCCTCTGCAAGCTTTTTTTGATATGCATCCAAGCTCAGAAGCCTATCTTCATCAGGGTTTGAAAGAAATCCCATCTCCACCAATACCACAGGAACCTTTGACCAGTTAAATCCTGTCATCTGATCTGTATATATCAATCCTCTGTTTCTTATAGGCACTCTCTCACAAAGAGTATCAAGAATTATCTTCCCATATTGTGTACTCTTTTCATATATTTTACTTGTGTTTTCATTTATATTCATAGGAACAAGCATTGAAGCTCCAAAAGCATCTTCGGATTCATAGGAATCACAATGTATCCTTAAAACAAGATCAGCATTTTCCTTGTTCCCTATCTCTGCTCTTTCTATATTTCCTAAGTTTTCTTTAGGATCTTTCTTTGTCATTATAACCCTATATCCACCATTTTCTAAAAGCTTTTGAAGATTTAGTGCTACTTTTAAATTTACCTCATGCTCTGGAGTATTTGTGACAACACCTGATGCTCCTCCGCCATCTTTAATTTTCATTATAGATGAACCTGGAGATATAGGTTCTTCTTCTAAATTAGGAGAAATTCCATGACCAGGATCTAATACAATTATTTTTTTTCTTAAACTACTAAAACCATCAGTAATTGCAAATATTGTTACATTGTTCAAATAGGGAATCATATATACGATGATAAAAAGTATTATTATTAAAGGGTTTATTTTCTTCAATTTTTCATCCTCCTATAATTTATTAGTGTTTACAAACATGATAATTCATGCTTTTTAAAAAATATGTTATTTTTTATATGCAAACTTAGGTAAAAGTATAAAAAAGTATATTTATAAAGATGCAGTATTTTTAAGGCTTAAATGTTTGAATTTTTTCTTAAGAATTATAGAATATAAAATTGCACAAACAATCCATTGCATTGATGCAAATATCCAAGCATATACTACGTTCCATTTTAAGAAAAATATAAATATCAAGCTCAAAGGAAATCTTATAAGCCAGCAGGCAAAAGATGTTACTAAAAAAGGAGTTCTAGTATCTCCTGTAGCTTTTATAGCACCTGCAAAAATGTCTGCAAAGCTTACAAATATTTGTTCAAAAGCTGCAACAAATAAGCACTGAGAAGCCATGTTAAATAGGACGGTATCACCATTTTCCATAAATAAACCTATGAGAAATTTTGGACAAGTTAAAAATAAAATAGCAATTAAAGCAGTAAATAACATGCTTAGGTGAATAGAGGATTTTACATAGGCTTTGGCTTCTTTAATGTTACCTTCCCCAATCTTCATGCCTACAAGTGCTGTAGTTGCGACTGCAAAACCAAATCCTGGCATAAATGAAAGAGATTCAATATTTGTAACTATAGAATTTGCTGCAAATGGTGTAGTTCCAAGGTGCAATATAAATGACAACATCAAAAGCCTCACTGCACTAAAAGATGTCTCCTGCAAAGATGCAGGTATGCAAAGACGTATTATTGAATAAAGCTTGCGAAAGTTATCTTTATTTAAGTATTTAAATTTGATTTTAACTTTTGAATATTTTAAAACATAGAACATAGCTATTAAAAATGATACAAAGTAACCTATTAAGGTCGCAATAGCAGCTCCAGAAACTCCAAGCTCAGGGAAGGGACCTATTCCAAATATCATAAAATAAGCAAGAAATGTATGCAAAAATACAACTATAGCTGCTAATATCATAGGTATTTTTGTATTTCCATAACCCCTCATGGTTGAACATAGGAGGCTTAACATCATATTAAAGAACATAGCAAAACAGGTAATGCTTATATAGTTTTTTCCCATGGATAAAACTTCACCTTTAAGCCCAGCAAGATTTAAAATAGGCTCATTAAATATAAATATAAATATTGTACAAATAAGCGATATTACAAGCCCTAATGCTACACCGAGGCTTGCATAAATCTCTGCTTGTTCTTGTTTTTTTGCACCAAAATATCTAGAGATAAGGGAAACTAAAGATATGGATAATCCATTTGTTATAAATATAAAAATAAATGCGTTTATAATCTCAATGCATATGCCAGTAGCACTTAAAGCTGTGCTTCCTCCGTATCTGCTTAAGAAAATGGTATCCATTAACCAAACTATCATATATAAGAGAAATTCAAGAATTGCAGGAATCGCAATCTTCAAAATATCCTTATATGTGTTTTTATTTTTATCAGAAATTAAAACCATCATGCCCTCCATTTAAACATATGGTTATAGTATATCAGAAAATATTCATTTTAAAAGATCAAAAAATCTTAAAGAGAAATAAACCCAATATAAAATATTTGTTGTTCTAAAAATTAAATAAAAATATAAAATATATAATAGCAAAATTAATATGCTAACAATATGAAGGAGAAAAATTATGATTTCCAATAATTTAAAAATTATTTGGGAAAAGAAGAAAAGTTTAATATTGATACTTTCCTTTGCTTTTTTAGTATTCTTAATTCACATCATAATGACCATAAACTATATAAACTCATGGAAAAACTTAATATACCCTGGAATTTATATAAAAGATATTGATGTTGGTGGAATGAATAAGGAAGAAGCAAGAGAATTAATAAATTCATCCTATATTTATAAAATAGAGAATATGGAAATAAATTTAAGCTATATTGAAGGTGATTTAAATATTAGATTAAATAAACTTAAATTAAACACCAATATTGAATTAGCTTTAGATGAAGCTATAAATTACAAAAACAAGCTTTCTTTTTTTGAAAAATTAGAAGTTTTAAAAAAACCGCAAAAAGTACATATAAAACTTAAAGTAGAAATAGATCAAAAAGATCTAGATGATGTTATTAAAGATTTAAAGAAAAAAATAGATAAGTTTCCTGTTGATGCTACATTAAAGTTTAATAGAAATATGTTTTCTATAATAAAAGAAGAGGATGGAATAGAAGTAAATAAAGAAGAATTTATAAGAATCTTAGAAAGTTCTATTGAAAATTTTTATTCTGATTCAATAAGCATAGAAATACCTGTTTTAAAAATAAGTGCAAGAATAACAGAAAATATGTTAAAACAAATAAATGGAGTTATATCATATTATTCAACAAATTTAGGAAATTCTCAAGAAGGTCGGATTAATAATATACAAAAAGGTATAGAATCTATAAATGGAATGGTTTTATTACCTGGAGAAGTATTTAGTTTTAATGATATCATAGGGGATACTACCATGGAAAGAGGGTATTCTCCAGCACCTGTAATACTAGAAGGTAAGCTTGAGCAAGGTTATGGCGGTGGTATCTGCCAAGTTTCAAGTACACTATACGGTGCAATATTAAGAGCAAATATACAGCCCATGAAAAGGCAACATCATAGTTTTCCTGTAAATTATGTTCCAGAAGGATTGGATGCAACTATAGTTTATGGTATAATAGATTTCAAATTTAAAAATATTTACGATGCTCCATTATATATAAGCTGTTATGTTAAAGATAATAATGTGGCTTTTAAGATATATTCAAATACTAAAATATTAAATAAAAAAAGCTATGATTTTTACAGCAAAAACAAAGAAATAATAGAAGCTAATACCATATATATAGATGATCCTAACTTAGAAGAAGGCACATATGAAATAAGGGTCAAACCTAGAAATGGAGTATCCTGTGATGTGTATCGCCTCACTATGGACGAAAATGGGCACATCATAGAAGATAAATTTTTACATCATGATATTTATTCACCTATAGATGAAGTTATTGCAAAGGGTATAAGAAAAAAATCACGATAAAGTAAAAAGCCTAATGCAAATTAGGTTTTTTTATCCTATAATTATAGTATAATAACATCATAAATGTATTTTATTTGCAAATAAAGGCTTCGCTACCAAATCATAAGTTAAGAGTTAAAATAGTTTTATTACAAAACAGGAAAGGAGAAGTAAACTTAAATTAGGTATTGATTTTACATATTTTAAGTTGAAACTTGAGATGGAATTGAATTACTTGAGTTTAATAAGCAAGATACTTGATAATATGAGTGAAGTCATTATTGGTAAGAGAGATGTAATATTGGATATTATAAGAGCTGTACTTGCTGAAGGGCATATATTGATTGAAGATGTGCCTGGAGTTGGAAAGACTACTATAGCTAAAGCTTTAGCAAAATGTCTTAATTTATCGTTTAATAGAATACAGTTCACTCCAGATTTACTTCCTGCTGATATTACAGGTGTATCTATTTATAATCCAAAGACTTTAAACTTTGAATTTAAGAGAGGACCTATTTTTGCAAATCTTGTTTTAGCAGATGAGATAAACAGAGCTACCGCAAAGACACAATCTGCTCTTTTGCAGGTTATGGGAGAAAATACCCTAACAGAATGGAATACAAGCTATAAATTAGACCTTCCCTTTACAGTTATTGCAACGCAAAATCCTATAGAATATGAGGGGACATTTCAACTTCCAGAAGCTCAATTAGATAGATTTTTAATAAAAATATCTGTAGGATATCCTTCAAAAGACCATGAAGAGATAATTTTAAAGACATATAAAGAACACAATCCAATAGATAAGATAAGACCTGTTGTATCAAAAGAAGAGATAATATCATTGCAAAGAAAATGCAAAGAGATATATGTATCTGATAAAATAAATAAATATATTTTAAATATAATCGACAAAACTAGATACAACAGCAACCTAATGCTAGGTGTGAGCCCAAGAGGAACGCTTGCTTTGCAAAGAATTGCTCAAGCAACTGCTTTAACCGAAGGCAGAGATTTTGTAATTCCTGAAGATGTAAAGAATAATGTGTTAATTACATTAGCACATAGGATAATTCCAGGACAGAATGCTTTGATAAATAAATTTAGCAATGAAAGAATTTTACTTGATATTTTAAAATCAACAATAGTTCCAGAAAGTTAGGAGAATGCAATGATTAAAGTAAAATTTAAATTTATTTTACTATATATTGCTTTGTTTTTACTGCAACTATTTATAAATGAAAAGATATTTTTTATAATGTTTTATGGTATTACCATTATAGTGGTAATAGAACTTATATATCTTATCTTGATATATAATTTTACAACTGCTAAATTTAAGGATAACGAGATAATCCTTAAAGTGAAGGAAAAGCGCAATATAAAGGTGTTTATTAACAATAAATTCAGCTTGCCTGTGTTTTATCTAAAACTTGCCTATAGGATAAATAATGAAAACGAAGTTGAAACTGTTGTGTCTGATTTGTTTTATAGAAATAATGTAAGCTGCAACATTAAGATGTATTTTGAAAGAAGAGGAGAAGACATAATAAAGAACTTTGAGCTTTATTTTATGGATTTCTTAAATATATTTACTCTAAGAAAATTAGCATATAAACAATATAAAATAAAAGTATACCCGTATATTAGAAAATTAAATATTAAAGTAAAATATAGCAATCACAAATTAAATGATGATGTTTCAACTAAGGGTTCATTAGAGGACTTAGTGCAGATAAAAAATATCAGAAAATATTATTTAGGAGATCCTATTAAAAGGATACATTGGAAGATATCTGCAAAACATAGTGAATTTTTTGTGAAGGATTTTGAAAGTATATCTGGTGGCAATCAACTTATCATATTTAATATGAATCAACAAGATTATGGTATAAATAAGATTGAAAATGATGAAGATATGGTTTCTTTTTTATGTTCTGTTATTAAGCTGTATTTATTAAAAAATCAAAGCATAGATTTAAGAATTTTTTCAAAAGACATCGATAATTTTTTAATAAAATATAATAGTGATTATTCTATGCTTATGGAATACTTTTTGAAAAAATCTATAGAGCACGGAGACAATTTTATAGATACAATTGTGGCAAATGCTGCATTTTATAAAACCTTTAAAGATATATTTTTATTCACTCCAATAATTACAAGAGAACTTGTGAATAATTTAGATGCTTTAAATAATATTGGTATAAAATACTCTATATTTCATTTGGGGAAAAGTTCCATAGATGCATTGAATTCACTTGACATCTTGCAGATTAAAACCTATGCATTTAACAGTATGATACTATAAGGAGGTATTTTGTGTTAAATTATGTATTAGTTTATATGAATATTTTATTAATAAATATTTTGATCCTCAATTGCTATAATATCCAAAATTTTGGTTTTTATACCTTTAATTTTGTGATGATGATTTCTATGGTTGTATACTATGGTTTTAGCACAATCATGAAGAGGATAAAAAAAAGATTATATAAGTTCCTAAGTATATCAGGTTTAGTTTTGTTTATATCCTATATAATGTATTTATGCCGAGAATCCTTATATGACTTCATTGTGGTAAGATTAAATGGAATTGCTGTATATCTAATAACATCAATTGAAAGCAGAAGGATATTAGATTTTAACGATATAAGCTTATTTTGGTATATTGTATTGCCTTTTGTAGTTTGGATTTTTATAATGCTTTGCAATAGAAAGCTTCAGATAATCATATTTTTATTTGCTCTATCTATAGGTTTTTATCTAAATTATGCAGGTTTTAAGGAACAATTTGTTGAACACATAAATCTATATGCATTTCTTCTCATATTTGATCTAGTTGTGATTTTCTTTATAAAAAGATATTTAAATCTAATTCAAAATGAAAATAAATTAGAAGTGAATTACCGCTCCCTTGCTTTTATTGTGGCTTTTGTGTTTATAAGTTTTTTTATGTTTATAATGTTTAATTCAAGCGACATGGTGATGAATTACGAAACACATATGACAAGCTTGGGAAATGATTTAAGCGCAAATATAAGGGATGTTTTGCAGATTACAGATACAAAAAAAACAATTAATTCACCTAGTACTTCTTTAATTGCCTTTAAAGATGATCAGGTCATATTAGGAGGAAATTTAAGACAAAATTCTGGAATCGTGCTTACATTAAAAACTGATGGACCTATAAAGTATCTAAGAGCAGTAACTAGAAATTTTTACAGTGGTTTCTCATGGGTAAATAAGTATATAAATTATTCGACAAAGGAAGGCGATGTGACAATTCAATACCCTTCAACAATGGATAAAGTATATGAGGCTAAAATCACTTTAGCGCAGTATGGAAATAAAAGATTTGTAGCACCTCTTTATTCTTTTGGATATGATAAGGATAATATAAAGTATAATATAAATGATTTTACCTGTGAAAGTAATAACTTAAGTTCTTCTTATAGTTTTTTTTATTACACAGATGGATTCACACATGATGAAACCTATGTGGGAAGAGATAGAAGATATTTGCAGCTTCCGCCAAATATTTCTGAAGAACTAATTAACTTAACACATGAAATAATCAAAGATGCAAATACAAATGAAGAAAAAATTTATAAAATTGTAAACTATTTAAGAGCTAATTGTAAGTACAGTTTAACTGTAAGCGCTGTTCCAAAAGATAGAGAGTTTGTAGATTATTTTGTAAATAACTCTAAAAAGGGATATTGCACTTATTTTGCAACAAGTGTTGCAGTTATGCTTAGAATAGTAGGAATAGAAACAAGGTATGTAGAAGGGTATATGGTAAAGGATAGTAATAAAAATGATGCAGGAGCATATGTTGTGACAAATAAGGATGCTCATGCATGGTGTGAAGCAAGAGTTGGCAATAATATGTGGGTACCTGTAGATGCTGTACCAGAAGTTGAAATATTAAATATTGATTTTGCAAACAATAAAGAAGCTGTAGAATTAGATCCTAAGGAATATGATTTTGGAAGAAAAGATTACCTTCCAAACCCCTCTACACCTACTCTAAATAATGTCTCTAAACCAGAAGTTAATGAGGATAATATTTTTAAAAAGGCATTTAATTTTATAGGTTCGTTAAAATGGTATGTAAAGTTACTCTTAACTATTATAACTGCAATCTGTATTTTTATACTTTATAAATTTATAAGTTTTAATTATAGAAAAAATAAATTTATAAATGGAGAAAACATAAATTATTGTAGGACATACTTTTTAAATCATTTAAAACAAATAGGCTACTGTAAAAATTCCGCTGAAACAAACTTAGAATTTTCAGAAACCATAGAAGATAAAGATATAAAATATACTTATTTAAACTTTATAAATAAATACAATAAGAAAATCTATGGAAATAAAGATATAAGCTTTTCAAAAGAAGAGAAAAAGAAACTGTTTGACTATATAAATGACTTTTACACACATAACACTAAGCTTTATAAGAGAATATTTTCTTTATAAAAAAATAGCTGTATTTGCAGCTATTTTTTATAAAGCTTATTTTATAAGAAACCATTATATTTTTAAGAATTAGCCATTGATTTATACTCTTCTAAAGTGTAGTTAAGGTTATGTAGCACTTCAGCAAAATCTTCGCCTACATATCTAAAATGCCATGATTCAAAACTTATGCCTGTTATGTGGGATTTTCCTTGAGGATATCTTAGAATAAACCCATATTTCCAACAATTGTTTAAAAGCCATTCTCCTTCTTTACTAAATAAGAAATCGTTGTTTAAATCATGTTCTACTGAGTTTAATGCTTCATTTATTATGTCTACAGTGAGACCTGTCTGATGTTCGCTTGCACCAGGTTCTGCTACAAAAGTATTTCCAGGAGTATATACTAATTTTTGTATATCAAAAGATCGATAACCAGATAACATAAGTAGAGCAATACCTTGAGATGAAGCATCCTTAAACATCTTCTCTAAAGCAGTAGCAGCTCTTACATTTAATTGATTTTCACCATTGCATTTTACAGCAAATTTTACATCAGGTATGACTAAATCTTTTGGTACGAAAGTATCTTTTAACTTGTTATCTTTATTTACAAGTACGTATAAACTATCAGGATTTTCAGAAGGTAAAACCAATTTAAATTGTTTTGTCACATTAGTAAGTTTTTCATCCAATTTTTTTGAGGATATTAAAACACCATTTTTATAAGTTTCTTCATATATGACATGTTTATTTTGAACAGTACCATTACCAGAAGAAACTTTATCAGCTTCCTCTTTTGAAATTTGTTTATACTCTATGTTGTTTATTTCCAGCACCATTCCATTTTCAGGTCTTTTTTTCATATCAAAATTATATACGTGTGTACTTTTTAAGGATAGATTATTTTCTTTAAGGACATCAATCAAGTTATCAGAATTAGTTTGTACATTTATTTCTTTACCTTCATAGATAAGTTTCATATTTATATTCCTGTTAATAGTAAATACTGAACCATTTTTAATCTTACTAGTTGCCTCTATAGAAGTCTTATCTAAGTCATTTATATTTATCTTCATTTTTGATAACTCATCAATGTAAGTATTTGCAAAGGTAAATACATTGAACTTTTTTTCTCCATCTACTATTGTAAAAAACTTTAACTTATATGCTACAATAAATATAGAGGTTATTAAAACAATTACTAGTAAAATTTTAAGTATTCTTGCCTTAGCACTTAAATATCTTCTTCTTCTTCTGTGTTTATATATTGTCAAAGTAATCATACATAGTTCTCCTGATAGGTTAATTAATGTTATTATACACAATAAATGCGATTAAATAAAGATGAAGAGATCATTTTATAAAAAATAAAGGTTTTCCAAAATAAGAAAGCCTATTTAAAAGATTATCCAAATTTTATAAAACTTTAAGAGTATTAATTATTATATTGAAAGAAAGATATATTTTACATCATTTTTTATTTTAAACTTATAATTATTATACAAATAAAAATTTGTTTATGTTAGTTTTCATCATAAAATATACAATTCTTGTATTAAATTAAGCTTATATTAATACTAATAATTAATGTATAATAAAAACAGAACCCCCTCAGTATTAAGGATTCATGAATTTAAGCTATTATTTAAATACGATATTGTTAGACATGCCAGTATTGCAACTATTATATAATAAATTGTATAATTTTATTATATATTTATTAATTTAATAGTAAATTTCTGTAAAAATTAAATATTTTTACCCTATTATTTTGATTTTAATGGATAAAAAAATTATGATATGATATTGTTTAACAGATTATTTTGAATTAAAATTTTATTATGTATATAATATAATAAAATTTATTATCATAATTTATTGTGAAAATTTAAAAAATAATTTAAAAAATATCATAAAAAATAAAAAAATACATTTTTATAAAATTAATGATCTTATAAAGGTATTCTTAATCTATTGTCTATTAAAGAAAATCATTAAATTCATAAAAATTTTCAATTTTTTATTATATTAATAAATTATATTCTAATTAATGCATTTTTTATTAGTTTATTAGCTTAAATTACTTGATATATACATAATGAAGTTATAAAATTAAGTTATTATGAGATTACAGACCTATGGAAGTGTTAATAATATATTATGTATTAAAAACATGGAATGGGGAGTAAATATTGGACAATTTTAAGATGTTAGACTTGCCAAGTAGTGAAAGACCTTTTGAGAAATTGATGTTTAGTGGCACAGAATACTTATCCAATGCAGAATTGCTTTCATTGGTTCTACGACAAGGAATTAAAAACCAAAATATATTAAGCATAAGCCATAAGCTTTTAAATAGATTTCAAGGATTAAGCGGGGTATTTAATTCAACTATTGAAGAACTTACTGAGATAGCCGGAGTAGGAAAGATAAAGGCAGCACAGATATTAGCTATAGGTGAAATAATAAAAAGATACAACAGCGTTAAACCCGAAGATACGATTTCACTAACTAATCCTCAATGTGTGATGCAATTCTTGAAAAAAAGTTTAGAGAGCAAAACTCAAGAGGAAATATTTATTTTAATCTTAAATGTAAAAAAACATTTAAAAAAAATGACGTTGATATCAAAGGGTGATTACAGCTCATCTATATTAAATGCAAAATTAGTCTTTGAGCACGCTTTTAGGAATGGGGGAGATTCAATAATTTTAGTACATAATCATCCTTCTGGAGATCCAACGCCTAGTAGAAACGATATTTTAGTTACAGAAAAATTAATAGAATGTAGTAAAATATTAGACATTAAACTATTGGATCATATTATCATAGGAAGAATGGGGTACATCAGTTTAAAGGAAAAAAAACTTTGCGAATTTTGAAAGGAGTTTTATTTTAATGTTTGGTATTTTTAATTTCTCAAGAGATATGGGAATAGATTTAGGCACAGCAAATACCTTAATATATGTAAAAAATAAAGGTATAGTACTCAGAGAGCCGTCAGTAGTTGCCATCAATAATGATACAAAGAGAGTGCTTGCAGTTGGACTTGAGGCTAAACAAATGATAGGAAGAACACCAGGTAACATTGCTGCAATAAGACCACTAAGAGATGGTGTAATTGCAGATTACGATATGACTGAAGCAATGATTAAAAAATTTATAGAGAAGATATCACGTAAGACATTTACATCTCCAAGAATTGTGGTATGTTTTCCATCTGGAGTAACAGCTGTTGAAAAAAGAGCCATTGATGAAGCTACAAAACAAGCAGGTGCAAGCAAAGTTATGCTCATGGAAGAGCCTATGGCTGCAGCAATTGGTGCAGGGCTTCCCGTATCAGAACCTTCTGGAAGTATGATAGTTGATATTGGCGGTGGTACAACCGAAGTTGCTGTTATATCTTTAGGAGGAATAGTTACATCGTTATCTTTGAGAGTAGCAGGAGATGCTTTAGATCAGGCTATTATAAATTACATAAAGAAAGAATATAGCTTAATGATTGGTGAGAGAACTGCAGAGAATATAAAGATGGAAATAGGATCTGCATTTCCTACTGATAATAATTTATCCATGGGAATAAAAGGAAGGGATTTAATATCAGGACTTCCAAAGGTGATCGATATAACTGAAGATGAAGTTAGAGATGCTTTAAGTGAACCTGTATTATCCATACTTGGGGCTATTAAGACGACACTAGAAAGGACACCACCAGAACTTTCAGCAGATATTATGGAAAAAGGAATTACCCTAGCTGGAGGAGGCGCTTACTTAAAAGGACTTGACAAACTTATAAATCATGAAACACATATGCCAGTTCATATTGCAGAAAACGCTTTGGATTGTGTAGCGCTTGGAGCAGGAAAAGCTTTTGAAATTGAAGACAAAATTTATCTAGTATAAAATTATGAAAAAGCCAAAACATTTGTTTGAGATAATTGTCATCACATTGATAATTATGTGCGTGTTTATTATTGGCTATACAAGTAACAGAAATTCCATAACTTCAATTGAGAGCAGAGTAACTGGCATATTAAATAAGATACAAGGTTTTTTTTATGGAATAGGTGATGGAATAAGGTCATCTATTGATACTATAATTAATTTTTCAAATATAAAAAAAGAAAAAGAAGACTTACAAAAACAAGTCTATGAATTAAAAAAAGAGTTGGCAGAAAGAGAAACTGATAAAAAAAAGATTGATGAACTAAGAGAAGAATTAGACTTTCAAAAAAAATATCCTCAGTATACATTTGAGGGAAGTACCATCATAAGGCCAGGCGGTATAAATGGTTCTATAGAATTTTTTATAATAGACAAGGGCAGTAATCAAGGTATTAAAAACGATATGGTAGTGGTAAATTATGATGGTTTGATTGGAAAAGTAGTTGTAGCTGCTGAAAATTGGTCAAAGGTACAGCTTTTGACCAATGAAAATATACGAATAAGTGCATCTGTTGAATCTAAAGAAAATGAAAGAGGCATGATAGAAGGACACAGAGATGCTATGAACAATGTTATGTGTAAATTTATAACCCCTATAGATATGGATATAAAAGTTGGAGATGTTGTTGTAACTTCTGGAGTTGGGAATATTTATCCTAAAGGTATAAAAATAGGAGAGATAATAAAAATAGAAGATGACAAAGTTAAACTTCAGAAGACTGCTGACATTAAACCATTCATTGATATAGGAAAGATAGAAGAGGTTTATATAATAATTCCCTCAGATAGGTTTAATGTGGAGTATTAGCATGAGAAAGGTCGTATTTTCCATTTTAGTTATATTGTTACCAATAATAGATAGTTCGTTGATGCCTCTATTATCCGTTTGTGGGTTTTATGGAAATATATCCTTTGTTTTTTTAATCTGTTATACTATATATTATGGAAAAAAAAATGGATTGATTGTGGCAATCGTATTAGGTCTTATACAAGATTTATTATATGTAAAAGTTATAGGAATAAATCCTTTGTGTAATATATTAGTAGTTTACTGTATTATAAAGATCAGTGATTTATTAAATAAAGAAAAAACACTTTTAATTTCTGTATTAACTCTCTTTTTTTCTTTGTTAAGAGGAGGGTTAATATTTATAATGTTTTTTTTGATAAAATACAAATTTAATCCCTATTTTATTTTATTTACATCTTTGATTAATTTTGTTATTTGCTTAGTATCATACAAATCTTTCTATAAATTCTTCAATTCTGAACAAATGAAGAAAGATTGGAATTTTAAGGAGAGGTGAGTTTTATGAAGAATAGAAAGTTGCATGTTTCTAGAATCACTGTATTGCTTATTTTTATGCTAGTTGCTTCATCTACTATATTTAGTAAATTGCTTGAACTTCAGGTTATGAAAGGAGAAGAATATAGAGAAAGATCAGATACTGGCTCTGTAAGAACCTTGAACGTTCCTGCACCAAGGGGTAAAATATTAGATAGAAATAATTTGGTTTTAGCAGATAATGTTATTAGTTATTCCATAATTTATAACCAGGCAGCAGAAACAGAACTATATTTTTACCCTACTATAGATAAACTGATGAACATATTATCTGAGAATGGAGAAAAATTAAAAGATGACTTTCAAATAAAATATGACGAAAAATCACAAGATCCTTATGTATTTATCTTTCCTACAAGCGATGAGACAAGCAAAAGGAATTTAGAGCTCATATTTAAAAAAGATAATGGAATGGAACAAAAAGCTATTGCTGACTTAGATATAAAGAAAACTCCTCTTACAGAAGACCAAAAAAAATCGGTAGATCAAAAGCTTTTAGAATATTCAGCAAAAGAAACTTATGAATATATAAGAGATGAAATATTGCATATTTCATATGAGAGCTTTTTTTTAGATATATGCAATTTATATAAATCTGATAGGGAAAAGAGCTTTGAATATTTTATGAAATATTTTAATATAAATGCCAATTCAGAAGAATTTAAAAAAATAATGAGTGGTTATAATGGAAGCTATAAAGAAGGAGAATATTCTGAAGATATCAAAGCTTTAATTGAGAGTTTAGGTTTAAAGAATAAAAAATTTGATAAAGAAAAAGAAAGAGCTTTTGTCATAATAAAAGCAGCCATGAGGCTTCAGATGTTTTCAGGCTTTTCACCCATTGTCTTATCAAATGATGTGAAAGAAGTAACATCCACAATTGTGAATCAAAAGCTATTTGATATGCCAGGAGTTGAAATAGACAAAAAACCTGTGAGGAGTTACCCATTTGGTACACTTGCATCTAATGTCATAGGTCATCTTTCAAGCATTGATGCACTAAACAGCGAAAGGTATAAGTTAAAAGGTTATGAGATTTCAAAAGATTACATAGGTGCTCTAGGTATTGAAAAGGCATTTGAAGATGATTTAAGAGGCGATATTGGAGGAAGAGTTGTTAAATTTAATGAATATGGAAGAGTTGTATCAAACCTTGGTAGTATGGCTCCTCTTCTTGGAAATGATATTCAGCTTACCATCAATAAGGACGTTGAATATGCAGCTGAAAAATCTCTACAAGCTGTTATGAACAGGATGCAAAAACATGGCTTTGCATTTTATGATAATGCAAATACAGGCAATGCCACAAGAGGAGCTGCTGTGCTGATTAATATTAAAACTGGTGAGATAATCGCATGTGCTTCTTTACCTGGTTTTGACCCAAATGATTTTGCGGCCCCTGGTAAACTTACTATAGATAAGGCTAATGAATATTTTAATGTAGATTATGAAAAGGCTTATAAAGATTTTGTAAAGAAGATGGGTATTGTAAAATCCATCGATGATATATTTCCAATCGATGAAGAGACAGGAGCGAGATATGACCCTAGGGATATATTGCCAAAGCCATTTTTTAATTATGCTACAATGACCCTAACTCCTCCAGGATCTACTTTTAAACCCCTTACAGCTATTGCAGGTCTTTCGGAGGGCATTGATATTACCTATCCTAACTTTAGAGGACCTCTTACTGTCCATAGCACAATATATGATGCTTTGCAGTATACAAGATATCCAGGTGGACAATTTAGAGACTGGAATTCTGCATCCTTTGGAGAAGTTAATGTAACTCATGCCATCGAATCATCCATTAACTATTACTTCTTTGCTGTAGGAGATTTTCTTCAAGAACAAAGAGGTTTCAATAAACTTGCAGAATATGCATGGAAATTTGGTCTTGGATCTGACCCTACAAAGAATGAAAATAACAGCACAGGAATAGAGATAGAAGAATATTTTGGCCAAACTTATAATGATATATCCTATAGAAATAGGCATACTAATGGTACATTGATCCCTAAGATATATGACCAAATGCTCTTAGATACAAATATAGATTTACATGTAAAAGATGAAGATTCTAATGAAATAAAAAAAATAAAAGAAGATCTAAGGGGTGAAATGGCTTATCAGATTAAAAATGATCTAGTAGAGACTGAAAGAGGGAAAATTTACGATCTATTCAGAGATTTATGTATGAAAAACAATATTAGTGAAAATTTAGACTATAATTACAATTATTTGATAAACCAATTAGAACTTAAAATCTCGGAATCAAGGCTTGTAGGTCATGTATTAAATGCATCTATAGGTCAAGGTGAAAATATGTATACTCCGCTTCAATTAGCTGTTTATATGGCAACCCTTGCAAATAAAGGAGAGAGAAAATCTGTTCATTTAGTTAAAAATATCCTAGATCCAAATGGAAAAATTATAGAATCCTTTTCTAGTGAAACATTGAGTACCATTGAAATTAAACCAGAAATTTATGATGCTATTTTAGAAGGTATGAAAGAGGTTAACTATGGAGAAGATGGTACTGTAAGTGAAGGTGTATTTGATGATTTTCCAATTAAAATAGCTGGTAAAACAGGATCTGCTACAGTATCTGATACTGAAGAATCCTTTGGAAGAACGGGTTTTGCTGTCTATACAGGTTTTGCACCTGCTGATGACCCTGAAGTTGCAATTTCTGTCGTAATATTTGACGGAGCTCATGGTGGAGTAGTAGCCCCTGTTGCTTTACGGATGCTTGAGGCTTATTTTAAAGATGAATTAAAAGCGCAAAATTATATCCCGAAAAAGTTACAAAATTATGATGATGAGATGAATAGTTTCATGAATGAGATATATAATAAATGATCATTTAGGCTCAGTGGATAAGTTTCATTGAGCCTTTAAAATAGCCTTTATTTTTTATAATTATATAAATTAACCTTTTTGATAAATCAATTACAGGAAAATTTTTATAACTCTTATGATGATATAGAAAATATGGAAGGAATTTATAATAATTTGTAGAATGTATCTAATAGTAAGTTGGAGGGATATACATGAATGAAGGTATCGTGATTAAAGGTAGCAAAGAGGGCGTTAATATAGTTATTGATTTTAATAAATTTAAAGACTTTGATCAAATGGTTACAGCTCTTAGATTAAAATTAAGAAAAGGTAGCAGTTTTTATAAAAATTCAGTAGTTAAGATTACCACTCAATTAAAAGACCTTCAGGAAATATTCTCGGAGGAATTACAAGGAATTCTTTTTAATGAATACGGTATAAAAGAATGTATACTTGAAGATATGGTGGAAGAAAAAGAAAAATTTTCAGGAATATATGAAGGGAAAACAAAGTTTATTAAAAATACAATTAGAAGTGGACAACTTGTTGAATATTCTGGTAATATTGTGATTATAGGCGATATAAATAAGGACTCAGAAGTAAAAGCTGGAGGGAATATAATAGTTCTTGGTGTTTTAAGAGGAGATGTGTATGCAGGTGTAAATGGTAATAATCAAGCTATAATTGCAGCATCAAAACTTATGCCAAGGATTTTAGGAATAAGTTCTGTTATAACAAGATCTCCAGAGGACATAGAGAGCAGAAACGATTTTCAATATCCTGAGATAGCAAGATTGAACAATGGTATTATAATAGTTGAGCCATATTTAATTAATAAATATTATTTATGAGAGGAGAAATCATATGGGAGATGCGATAGTAGTTACTTCAGGAAAAGGCGGAGTAGGCAAAACAACTACAACGGCAAATATAGGAACAGCTCTTGCAAAAATTGGAAAAAAAGTTGTTTTAGTTGATGGCGATACAGGCCTTAGAAACCTCGATGTTTTGCTTGGTCTTGAGAATAGAATTGTATATACCATCATAGATGTGTTAGAAGATAGATGTAAACTTAAACAGGCCCTTGTAAAAGATAAAAAACTTCCTAATAACTTATGCATGCTACCAACAGCGCAAACAAGGGATAAAAATGACATATCAAAACAAGATATGGAAAAGATAATAGGTCAATTAAAAGCACTCTTTGATTTTGTCATAATAGATTGTCCTGCAGGTATTGAGCAGGGCTTTGAAAATGCTGTAGTTGCTGCAGATAAAGCATTAGTTGTAGTAAATCCTGAAATAACATCAGTAAGAGATTCAGATAGAGTCATAGGAAAACTAGATGCAAGAGGAATGGATAATGTACAATTAATAATAAATAGATTAAATTATCAAATGACTCAAAATGGAGAGATGCTAGATGTTAGTGATATTTTAGATTCTTTAGCTGTTAAGCTTTTAGGTGTAATTCCTGATGATAAAAGTATAACAGTATCTACTAATAAAGGAGAGCCTGTTGTACTTGATGAAAATTCTCTGTCTGGAAAAGCATTTACCAATATAGCAAGGAGGATATTAGGAGAGAACATACCTTTTGAAGATTTAAGCAATAACTCAGAGAGAGGATTTATATATATGCTAAAAAGGCTCTTTGGGATAAAGTAGGAGGATAAATAATGCTATTTAACTTTTTTAAAAGAAAGAAGGATTCTCCAAGAGAAAATGCCAAAGATAGACTTAGGCTTATTTTAATACACGATAGAGTTGAGCTTTCACCTGAAATATTAATAAACATGAGAGAAGAGATATTAAATGTAATTTCAAGATATGTTGAAGTGGATCAGGACGAACTGGAGATAAAGATGACTCAGGTAGAAGGAGACAATGAAGAAAATAATTCTCCTGCACTTGTTGCAAATATACCAATCAGAAGTGTAAAGAAACGATAGTATTTTCCGGAAATTATTTAATGTAAATTATTTAATTTCCTTTTATTTATGCTATAATCTAGTTAAACATAAGGTAGTGTAGGTGTAAATGTGAATAAATTTTTATTGAGTAGAAAAATTGTTAAGGACTTAGATTTTGGGCTTTTATTTATTGTTTTGTTGTTGTTTACTATTGGAATAATCAATATCTATAGTGCTACCTTTAAAGACAGTGGACTTTATTTTGTAAAAAGACAATTATTTTGGATTGGATTTTCTTTTATTGTCATGTATTTTGTGATACTTATTGACTATTCTATAATAGGGGTTCAATCTGAAATAGCATATTGGTTTTTTAATGGTATGCTTTTAATCACATTTTTTGTAGCTGAAGCGACAAATGGAGCTAAAGGATGGCTTTATTTTTTTAGAGGTGTTGGATTTCAAACTTCAGAATTTGCAAAAGTGGCTCTTTGTATATTTTTGTCAAAGAAGATATCAGAATTTGAAGGTAAGATAAATAATCTAAAAGAGCTTATGGTGATAATTGGATATTCTGCAATAACTATGTTTTTAATAGTTATTGAACCAGATATGGGAATGACTCTTTTATGTTTTTTTATGGTTTTAGGTATTATCTTTATTGCAGAAACAAAGGGTAGGTACATAGTCTCATTATTATCAATTGCTGCAGGTCTTGGAATTGCAGCTATAAATGCTTCTTTTATACCTCCTTATTGGAAGAGTAGAATATTTGACTTCTTAAATTCTGGAGATTCTGCAGGAAGGTATCAGGTATCACAATCTATCATTGCAATAGGCTCAGGACAGATTTATGGACTTGGATTTTTAAAGAGTATAAAAGTAGGCAGTGGTTATGTACCTGAAGCTTCAACAGATTTTATATTTTCTGTAGTTGGAGAAGAGTGGGGCTTGATTGGAGCTGCAATTGTTATAGTACTTTACATATTTCTCATATATAGAGTACTGAGAATTTCAAAAAATGCAAAAAATAGCTTTGGTAAGATATTTACAGCAGGCATAGCTTCTCTTTGGATATTTCAGTTTTTTCAAAATATTGGGATGACTATGGGCCTAATGCCAGTTACAGGGGTTACATTGCCTTTTATGAGTTATGGAGGAAGTTCGCTATTATCAAATTTTATAGCTCTTGGGCTTATTTTAAATATAGGTATGCGAAAGAAAAAACTCATGTTTTAGGAGAAAATTAAAATAGGAGGCTCACCAATTAATGGTTAGCCTCCTTATTTGGTTAGACTTTAAGACCAAATGCAAAGAACAATACAAAGAATGCAGATAATCCATATAAAATGGGGTGTACCTTCTTTCCTTGACCTGTGCAAAGCATTAATAATGAGTATACTATAAATCCAAATGCTATTCCTTTTGCAATACTAAATGTGAGCATCATTACCATTATTATTATAAATGTAGAAATAACATCGATTAAATTTGAAAAGTCTATAGTAACTAAAGATTGAGACATTAACGCACCAACTATAATAAGTGCGGCAGCAGTTGCATTTCCTCCAACGATTCCTAAAAATGGTACAAATAGCAATGATAATAAAAATAATGCCCCTGTTATTACTGAACAAAATCCTGTTCTTGCTCCTGATTCAACCCCTGTAAGAGATTCAACAAAGGATGTAACTGTAGATGTTCCTACAATAGCTCCAAATAATGTGCCAGTAGCATCAACTATCATAGCTCTTTGTATGCCTTTCTCTATATGTTCTTTCTTTAAAGCTGAACCCATTCTTCCTGTAATAGCAAGAAGTGTACCAGCTGTATCAAAAAAGTCTACAAATAAGAATGCTATAATGACTGCATAAAAATCAGGTCTAGATAAACAAGCTCCAATGGTGTTAAGGTTTAAACAAGCTCCAACAGCAGCGAGTGTATCCTTATTAAATGTGCCCATATCGGTTCCAAATTTTGTTACTCCAAATATTAAATCGAGTATTACAACAACAATTATGCCTATAAAGATTGCAGCATTAACTTTTCTCACTAATAAGACTAAAGTTAAAAGTATTCCGATAACTGCAATTAATGTAAAAGGATCTGTTAAATTTCCTAATTTAACAAATGTAGCTTCATCTGCAACAATTATTCCTGCATTTTTAAAACCGATAAAAGCTATAAAGAAACCTATACCTATGCCTACAGCATGTTTTAAATTTTCAGGTATTGCATTTATTATAATTTGTCTAAGACCAGTTATTGCTATAATAAAAAATATGATACCTGAAATAAATATAGCAACCAAAGCTTCTTGATAAGAATATCCAAGTCCCATAACCACACCAAAAGTAAAGAATGCATTAAGACCCATTCCAGGAGCTAATGCAACGGGAAGATTTGCCCATAACCCCATCAAGACTGTAGCAAAACCTGTTGAAAGTGCTGTAGCAAAGAATACGCCCACTGGGGGGATGCCTGCTTGTGAAAGCATTTCTGTGTTTACAAAAAGAATATATGACATAGCTAGAAAAGTAACAAGACCACCATATAATTCTTTTTGAATAGTTGTGCCTCTTTCTTTAAAAGAAAAAAAATTGTTGATAAAATCCAAAAGAATCACCCCTTATAGTATTAGTTATCTTTTAGTATTAAATATACGTTTTAATACTAAGATGTATACATTTTCATCCATATTTTAAATATAATATTTTAGATACAACTTGTCAATAAAAATATTTTTTAAACAATAAAATTTTTTTAGCATAAAAAATATTTTATCTAAAATGTAATATATACATAGTTAAATCTTCAAAAATTTAGTATTAATAGCCTTTAAAAAGATTCTGAGTAATGATATTATAAGAGTAAGTAATCAATTACACTTTATAAATGAATGATCTTTGTATTCATATCAAATTAGGAAATTAAATTTAAAGGAGGATATCGTAATGCAAAAATTCTATCGTTGTGATAAGTGCAATAATATTGTTGGGGTGATTAATGAAGGAGCTGGTCAGTTAACTTGTTGTGGAGAGCCTATGACTTTACTTAAACCTAATACTGTGGAAGCTTCAGGCGAAAAACATATTCCAGTTTTTGAAATAAACGGTCATTCACTTACTGTTAAAGTGGGGAGCATAGATCATCCAATGACAGACGAACATTACATACAGTGGGTATATATATGCACAGAAACAGGTGGACAAAGATTTAAATTATTGCCAGGGGAAGAACCTAAAGCTATGTTTTGTGTAAAACATGGTAAACCAGTTGCAATTTATGCATATTGTAATCTTCATGGACTTTGGGCAGTAGATGTAACTGAATAAGGTATCTAATAAGACAAGAGATGTTGGGAACTGGTAAAAATCAGTGAGCAACATCTCATTTATTTTTAATTAAGTAAAAAATAGAAATAATAGAAAAAATCTTGAAAATTTATAATCTTGTTAAAGTTAGTTTAAGAATTTAAGATGATAAACCAAGCATTTCTGTTACCATCTATTGACATAGGATTGATATATATTATAGTATGAAACAGATAAAATAAAAAATATGTAATTAATTTTAAAGAAATTGAAATAAATTGGAGGTAATTATGTTTAAAAAATCGATTATATTTTTTATAAATATATTGTTTTTGTTAACAATATTCAGTGGGTGTGCTACTTCATCTAAAGAAAATGAGGGTTCCGATATTAGTTCTGATACTAATTTTGATATCAGCTTTGATTCTACAACTTTAGACGGAGAAACTATAAATAGCAGTAGCTTTAAGGATTATAAGATCACAATGATAAATATTTGGGCTACTTGGTGCCCACCATGCATTGCAGAGATACCTGATCTTGCAAAATTATATGATGAGCTTCCAGAGGGATCAAATTTAATAGCATTTACAACAGATGCAGGAGACAGTGAAAAGGCAAAAAATTCTGCAAAGGATATCTTATCTAAGTCAAATGCTAAATATAAAAATGTAGTTCCTGATGAAACCATAATGAAATTTTTAAGTAAATCAGTACAATACTTGCCTACCACAATTTTTGTTGACAATAAAGGTAATTTAATTGGAGAACCTTTAATTGGTGCCCCAAATGGAGATGTAGTAGGAGGGTATAAAAAGGCCATTGAAGAGAGAATATCTATGGTAAAATGAGGAGAATTGTCTTATTTATGAGTAAAAGAAAAAATTTAACACATATTAGAAGTTTAATATTAATATTATCCATACTTTTTATAGTATTAGGCGTTTATCGTGATGAAGCAAGTATCGTGCTTAAAAAAGCTATAAATGTTTGTCTTGAATGTATTGGTATAGGATAGGGGGCATTGTGAGGAAAAAAATTAAATCTTATAATAATAATAAAACATTTGCACAACTATTATTTATAATCCTTACAAATATCAATCTCATGGGCTTTATAAAAGGTTCAATCTTTAAAGGTAAGACAAAATATGTTTGTGTTCCAGGACTTAATTGTTATTCTTGTCCTGGAGCAATAGGTTCTTGCCCTATCGGAGCTCTTCAATCAGTTCTTGGGAGTGCAAGCTATAGGATGAGTTTTTATATAATAGGCATAATGTCATTTTTTGGAGTGGTATTTGGAAGGTTTATATGTGGTTGGTTATGTCCTTTTGGCTTTGTGCAAGATATGTTATATAAGATTAAATGTAAAAAACTTAAAATAAATAAAAAGATTGATAAACCTCTTAGATTTATTAAATATTTTATATTGATATCTTTTGTAATACTTGGGCCAATATTTATAAGGAACAGTTTTGATATGGCTCAGCCTTATTTTTGTAAATTTATATGCCCATCAGGTACTCTTATGGCTGGAATTCCTTTAGTAATTACAAATGCCCCTCTTAGAAATACAATTGGATTTTTATTTGGATGGAAAATGTTTATACTTATTTTAATAGTAGCTTCATCTATGTTTTTATACAGAACTTTTTGTAAATACCTTTGTCCTCTTGGTGCTTTTTATGCTCTTTTTAATAAGATCAGCTTCTATCAAATGTCTATTGATGAAAATAAATGCACAAAATGTACTAATTGTGAAAAAAATTGCCATATGAATGTACCTGTTATGACAAATCAAAATCATACAGAGTGTATAAGATGTGGAGATTGTATAAAAGCATGTCCTCACAATGCTATAAAGAAAAGCTTTATAGGAAAATAATTGTAGATAAGTGTGGATGTAGTGATATAATTAAAAATAAGGTAAGTGTAGATGATGGGTAGAAGTTATAATGGGGTAGAAAGAGAGGACAATTATGATAAAGTTTGGAACAGGCGGATGGCGTGAAATAATAGGGGATGGATTTACAAAAGCAAATGTTCAGCTTCTTGCAAAAGCTATTTCTAAAAAAATGTTAGCTGAAAACTCATATATGAATGGGTTTATAATTGGATATGACAGGCGATTTTTGTCAAAAGAAGCTGCAAAATGGGCGGCTGAAGTTATTGCAGCTTCTGGAATAGTTTGCAGGCTTATAAATAGAGATGCTCCAACACCTCTTGTGATGTTTACAGTAAAATATTATGCTACAGATTATGGAATGATAGTTACTGCAAGCCATAACCCAGCTCTTTATAATGGGATAAAGGTGTTTACAAAGGGAGGGCGTGATGCAGACGAAGAGGTTACAAATAGCATAGAAGAATATATAAAAAATACGGATGCTGCTGAGGTCATAGCTATGCCTTATGAGAGTGGAATAAGGGCAGGTTTTATAGAAGAGATATACCCTCAAAATGAATATATAGATTCTATAATTCGCTCTATCAATATGGATGCTATAAGAAGCAGGAAGCTTAGGGTTGTTTTAGACCCTATGTATGGAGTATCAAAAACTTCGCTTCAAACCATACTCTTAACAGCTCGCTGCGATGTGGATGTCATCCACGAAAGAAGAGATGCTTTGTTTGGTGGAAGGCTTCCTGCTCCCAATGAGGATACATTAGGAGCTCTTCAAAGTTATGTCGCTGAAAATAGATATGATATAGGTATTGCAACTGATGGAGATGCTGATAGAATTGGAGTCATAGATGATAAAGCAAAGTTTTTACATCCAAACAAGATATTGTGCCTCCTTTATTATTACCTATTGAGGTATAAGGATTGGAGAGGACCTGTTGTAAGAAATATTGCCACAACTCATCTTTTAGATAAAATAGCAGAAAACTATGGGGAGAAATGTTATGAAGTGCCTGTAGGGTTTAAGCATATATCTTCTAAAATGACAGAAACCAGTGCTATAATAGGCGGAGAATCTTCTGGTGGACTTACAGTAAGGGGGCATATACAGGGAAAGGATGGAATATATGCTGCAGCGCTTCTTGTGGAGATGATAGCTACGACAGGAAGAAAACTTTCAGAAATTTATGATGAGATAACTCATAAATTTGGAGAGTTTTATATGACTGAGCGTGATTTTAAATTTTCTAAAGATATAAAAGATAAGATGATGAAACTTTTGATGGAAGATAAAAAGATTCCGCAATTTAAAGAAGAGGTAGATAGAGTTTCATATTTAGATGGATGTAAGGTATATTTTAAAAATGGCGGTTGGATAATTGCTAGATTTTCAGGCACAGAGCCTTTAATAAGGATATTTTGTGAAATGAATGATTTAAAACTTGCAGAAGAAACCTGCAACGTTATGAGCAAATTTTTAGGTCTTTAGAAGTAGGGGGGTTATATGGTTGAAAACTGGAAGTGGGATTATGAAAAATATGCAATAGAACATGAGCACTTTGTTGATAATTTAAGAAGATGGATTAAAGAAGGAGATACAAAAGAGGACTTGTGCTTTGTATTAATAGAGGATTCCATAGTAAAGGGTGGAATAATTTTTTCATCTCATATAGATAATGACGAAATAGGTATCATGGATTTTTCTTTAAGCCTTGATAGTTTTAATTTAGGTGCTGAATTTATAAATAAAAGTCTAGAGGGTTTTTCAAATAAATCTATTCACTATCATCTTTATAATGATAATGATGAATATGATTATTATAAAAAGTGCTTTATAGATGCAGGATTTTTAGTATTCCAGGAAAAATTAAGCTATAGGTTTTGTAAAAAAGATGTTGAAAATAGAAAATATCGTCTTGATTTTAGATCATATGAAGATGTTGGAGAAGCAAATTTTTTACAGGCCATTTCTTTGGTAACTAAAGGGACGTTAGATAAATTTTTGAAAAGATCTGTAGAAAATGTTGGAATAAATGAAGCAGTGCGTATTTATGTTGAAGAATTAAAGACAATTGACTTTCAAAAAGATATTTGGGTGCTTGCTTTTAATAATGATGAGCTTATAGGACTTGTGATTCCATCAAATTTTGGCAGAGGATATGGAGGTATAAATTATATAGGAGTCATACCACAAGAGCGAGGGAAAGGTTATGTGGATGATCTTTTAATAAAAGGTACACAGCTTCTTTTAAATCAAGGAGTTTCAATCATAATTGCAGATATTGATATAGATAATTTTCCTATGAAAGATGCCCTCATTCGCTGTGAATATGAGTTTTTCTATGATCTTGTGATACTTGAAAAAAGAGTATAAATTATAAATTTAGAGCAGAGAAAGATATTCTTCTGCTCTAAATTTCTATATTTGATAATCGTGAATAGGCATAAGGATGTTCTTATTTTTAAGCTTTCTTTTAAACAATATAAAAAACAGTAGTAGGCATCCACATGAGAGTATAATGGTAAATGAGGTATGGATATAATTATTGAGGCTTGATATGCTTCCTACAGTTTTTGTGTTAAACTCTAAAATAAATAAGCTAATGGGGGTAACTTTGTTATATTTAAAATCTATTATGTTTGATATGGTGAAATTCCAAGCAGCATGAAACCCACAAGCTCCCCAGATAGAGTCCATGTTTATAACAAGTAAAGAAGCGAGCAGTGCCATGGAGAAATAAAATAAAAAGCTTAAAATTCCGTAACCAATTCTCACATGAAGAGTTGAAAATAGTATAGAATTTATTAACATTCCAGTAAGTATATTGGTTCTCTTTGATACAATAGGAAAAACTATTCCTCGAAGAAAGACCTCTTCTGTTCCTCCTTGTACTATCCAGGTTATTATATGGATTGAAAAATACCATATGATATTGAAATTAAATGTATTATTAAAATAAAAATTCACTTTTCCCGTTAAAAATATGGCAAGAAGTGAAATACACAAGATACATATTACAAATCCAATTAAAAAACCTAATAAATATTTTAACAAAAACCCTTTTTTAAAAAAACCGATTGAAGATATCTTCCTCTTTTCTCCCCATTTTACAATCCCAAACATTATTAATAAAGATGGTATAAATACACTTAAAGTGAATATAGCATTTAGTGTATAATCAACCTCATTTGAAAACTCTTTTATATCTCTTATAAAAGATGGGTCTCCCCAAATAAATGAAAAGGAAATATTAAAAATAAGCCAAACCAAAGAAGCTATAAACCCTACTCCCCAGATTATAAATGGAAAGCAAACAACTATACTGCTAGGAAGCTTTGCTCCACTATCTGCTTCTATAAATATTCTGTTTTTTTGACTAAACTCGTTTAATTTTTTTATAAAATTCATTTTACACCCACAATAAATTAATGTTGAAATCAATTAGTGAATATCTTGCTAAAGGTCTTAAAGATTATTTTTCCCTTTTTAGTTTTGATAATTCTCTTTCCATAAGTTTAAAATTTTTCTATGTATTGTGATTATTGTATCATATTTTAATTCATTATTCAGTAAAAAATATTTATGGTGTAAAATCTTTTACCCTGACAAAAAAGTAACTTCATCCTTTTTAATTTAAAATATGCAAAAAGATCCTTTATTAGAATAATTTTTTAATATTTAAAATACATATTTAATAATGGACTAAATTTTAAATTAAAGGAGCGTAGCAATATGAATAATAACGATGATTCAAGATTTCAAGAAGAAGAAAAGGGATTGACTATAGATTTTAACGACCCAATGGTTCAAGAGCTTTTAAATGAGGTA
>JAVBPQ010000036.1:0-15542 GCA_031549525.1 Clostridiaceae bacterium
ATAGCCTATCCTCTATTAGAGCTTTTACTTTTTCCACATCATTTATATCCTCCCCTAAGGTTTCAACTATCATCTTCTGCTTTTCATGATCTAGTTTAGATAACATCCTTCCAATACCAAGTTTCATAATCCTATTTTCAACCATCTCTAAAGCTTCAGGATATAGATTCTTAAAGCAGGTGTTGTTGTGAATGGTTGTCTTTGAAACTTTCAAGTTTTCAGCGAGAGTATTTGCTACATTAACTTGCCCTCTATAGCTTTTCCCAGCATCCATCTTTAAAGTAGCTCGAATAAAAGTCTTTCTTGAGATTGTTCTATAGCTTAAATTAGAAGATATTATCATGCTTTCAAGCTTTAGAGGATCTATTTTATCTTTTTCTATAATAAAACATGGAAGGGTGCTATATTTATCTAGCTTTGAAACATCATAGAGAGCACGAAGAGCTATAAGCCTTGTTCTGCCTATTATAACAGTATATTTTCCGTCTCCATCATCTAAAGCAATGCATGGATTTAAAATATTGTCATTTTCTATGGATGAAATAGCGTTCAGGAGTTGCTCATTGTCGGGAAAATCGAAGAAATTTAATTTATCCTCAGCCCTAAGCTTTAATATAGGAATCCTCTGAAAATTTTGAAATATATCTATCTCACTTAAATTTTGATTATTATAATTAATGGCTTTATTATCTTCTACCGCTTCTTTTTTCTTTTTTTCTTCTCTTACTTCATTTAAAAGCTCTTGAACCAGTGGGTCGTTAAAATCTATAGTCAATTCTTTTTCTTCTTCTTGAAATCTTGAATCATTATTATTAGTCATATTACTACGCTCCTTGTATAATTTAGTTCATTATTAAATATATTTAAAAATTGGTAAATTATGATAAAAATAAAAAAGATCTTTTATCAAGTAAAAATATTTTAAATTAAAATTACAAAGGAGCTGGCATCTTATGATTTTTAATCTTTAGTGCAACACTCTATGAGCTCACTAAATCCTTAATTGTATTAAATATCTCTTTTCGAAATATCTCATTGTGACCTGAAACACAAAAGTTTACATCCAATTTTTTATATTTATTTATAGAATTTAAATAAACATCTTTTTTCGTTTTCAAAGATGGAACAGGTTTATCTATTGCATCACCTACATTGTCTCCAGCATTTAAAATTTTATCTTTTTCATCAAATACGCTAATACAATCAAGTGTATGACCTGGGGTGTGGAAGATTCTTATTTTGTCATCTGGAAAATATAAACTCTCATCAAATAATAAATTTGGAAGGCACATTTCAACATTTCCTTTAATATATGCTTTATTTCGATCCATCATTTCCTGCCACTTTTCAATTATGAGTTCTCTACAAAGCGTGTGAGATATGATGATATGATTTTTAAAATAATCATTACCCCAAATGTGGTCCCAATGGTAGTGTGTATTTACTATAATAATTGGCTTTAAATTTTTATCAAGGTATTCTTTAATTGGAACAACACTTTCTGATCCAAGCCCAGTATCAATGATATAGTTATAATTATTCCCAAGAATTAAATGTAAATTTAAATCCCATTCTGGAAGGTTATATTTAAAGATTATATTCCTATCACCAATTTTTTTTATTTTCATGAAGACCCTCCTATTAAAAGTTTGATTTTGCTTTTTTAATGTTAACAAAAGATAATGATGAAAACAAGGAATATTAAGTACAAATGTTTTTAAATTTTTAGTTGTCCCATAAACTATTTTTTGTTATTATTAATAATAAGCATTCTTTTAAAATCTAATGTTTAGCTTTTGTTTTGGTATAATTTTTACTAAAAACTGTCTTAATTTAATATAGTTTGCTCTTTAATTTCATGTTTTTTTATCAATATAATTTAAGAAAGGTTGTGGATATGATTGAGTGTATTGTTGGACAAGTTTAAAGAAGTTTTATTTGCTGTATTGCCCATTACTTTAATTGTGCTTTTTCTTAATTTTACAATAACGCCTCTAGAGCCAATTTTTTTAATTCGTTTTATTATTGGTGCAGTTCTTATAATATTGGGTCTATCTATTTTTTTGTTTGGGGTGGATATTGGCGTTACACCTATTGGTGTTTTGTTAGGCTCCCTCATCATAAAAAGTAGCAAGATATTGGTTATTGTAATAGCAGGTTTATTGCTTGGTTTTTTTATCTCAATTGCAGAGCCAGATTTGCAGATACTTGCAGAACAAGTAAATATGGTTACTTCAGGAATGGTTTCAAAGTTTAGCATTGTAGTGGTTGTATCTATTGGAATTTCTATTATGATGACTTTAGGTGTTTTAAGAATCATATACAATATTCCACTCTATAAATTTTTGACTCTCACTTATATAATAATATTTGGACTTGCACTTTTTACATCTTCAGAATTTCTTGCTATTTCCTTTGATGCGTCAGGTGCCACAACAGGGGCTATGACTGTTCCCTTTATATTAGCATTATCTATGGGGGTTTCTTCTTTAAAAAAAGATAGCAAAGCATCAGAAAAGGATAGTTTTGGACTTGTTGCCATAGCCTCCACAGGTGCAATACTTGCTGTCATGATAATGAGCATAATAAGCAAAACTGATGAAATTTCTGGTGTATTAGAATACAATATAAGCAAAGACGCATCTATATTCGAACCTTTTATCCATAAATTCCCTATAGTTGTTTCAGAAATTTTTCTTGCTCTTACTCCTATTATCATTATAGTTATAATAGTTAAGCTTTTTACATCTTCTATTTCTAAGAGAGCCTTTAGAAAGATCATGAAAGGTATGCTTTATACATTTATAGGACTTATATTATTTTTAGTAGGGGTAAATGCAGGGTTTATGGATGTAGGAAGCATGGTTGGATTTAATATCGCTTCTTTAGATAATAAGGTTTATTTAATTGTTATTGGATTTATACTTGGATTTGTTACAGTTTTAGCTGAACCTGCAGTATATGTATTGACTCATCAAATTGAAGATGTTACAAGTGGATATGTAAAGAGAAGACTAGTCATATTATCATTATCTATAGGCATAGGCTTTGCTGTTGCCCTTTCTATGTTAAGAATATTAATACCTGAAATTAAACTATGGCATTATCTTTTACCAGGATATATAATATCTATTATATTGACATATTTTGTTCCAAAGCTGTTTGTAGGTATTGCTTTTGATTCAGGGGGAGTAGCTTCAGGACCCATGACTGCAACATTTATCTTAGCTTTTGCACATGGTGCAGCCGAAGCTATTGAAGGTGCGGATGTGCTTATTGATGGATTTGGTATGATTGCAATGGTGGCTCTTGCACCACTTATTGCTTTGCAAATTCTTGGATTGATTTTTAAAATTAGATCTCAAAAAAGAGGAGTTGAGAATGATGGAGCTAAATCCCTGTGATGGCGATTTTGAACTTATATGCGTAATTATAAACTTTGGATCAGGCAGCAGGGTACTTAAACAAGCTAAAAAAAATGGAATTAAAGGTGGAACTATTTTTCTTGGAAAGGGTACTATTAAAAATCACTTGCTTGAAATTTTAGATTTAAATGATATAAGGAAAGAAATTGTCATAATGACAGGATGTTCTCATATTGTTAAAGAGGTGCTTGTGAAGCTTGATAAGGAGTTTCAATTTAAAAAGCCTTATCATGGCATTGCATTCTCTATGTCAGTAGCTGGTTTTTTAGGTGCAGGTAATTATATATATAATGATAAACACAAAAAGAAAGGTGATGAAAATATTATGTATCATTCCATAACTGTTATTGTAGATAAAGGTAAGGGTGAATTGGTTATGGAAGCTGCGGAAAAAGCAGGCACAAAAGGAGGGACTATAATCAATGCAAGAGGGTCTGGTATACACGAAACTAGTAAATTATTTTCTATGGAAATTGAACCTGAAAAAGAGATAGTACTTATATTATCAGAAGTTCACTTAACTGAGAAGATCGTAAAATCAATAAGCAAGGAATTAGAAATAGAAAGACCTGGGAATGGGATTATATTTATTCAGGATGTAAATAAAACTTATGGCATTTATAAATAATATTTTTAATAGCTAATCTTATGATTAGTTTTTTTTTATAAAAAATCCCCCCATTTAGCCCAAAAAATGAGAGAATTTAAGAGGATTTATCTATATAAACTTGATAAAATATATAAAATTGCTGATAATAATATATTAATTGGGGTTTATCCCATAAAAGATGATTGTATTATAAAAAAATCCTTATGCAAATAAAATGATTTAAAGTAGCGTAGTATCTTAATTTTTGATCCATTCTATTCTATATCCCATGACAGAAGCTATCTCTTTGACTTCACTATACTTTATAGTACCTCTAGTCAATTTGTTAGAAATATTTTGAGATGTGGTTTTTCTTTGTTTTGGGTGTAATTTATTGATTTCTTTTATTATGTCAGTTAATGACCATCCGCTTTCTAATATGTAGTATTTTACTTCATTTCTAATGGAATTTTTATTATTGTTCATTATACGCCTCCAATATATTGTATATTTTACTATGAGAACATATTTGATTAAGCAAAAAGTTTTATTTAGTTGTTGACATTATATTCATTATAGTGTAATCTTAGCCTAAGATTACTGAATTTGCAATAAATTTAAAAGGAAAATTGTACGGTTTTTTGATATAAAAAAACCTATTTTGGGCAGGATTATGTAAAAAAATAACAAAAAAACCGACATTTTAAAGGAAATAAGATGATAGATAAGAGTGTAGTATTATCAATGTTTAGAAATAAATTATCTTATGTTCAAATAGCAAAGGAATTGGGATGTTCTCCTGATGCAGTAGAAAAGTGTTTAAAGAGGAATTTCCCAAAAGAAGTTGAAAAGAGAAAGGAGGAGCGTAATAAAAATAGTTTAAAGAAATCAATAACACAAAAAGATGATGAAATTGTGTTTTTAAGGAGTTTTGGAAACAATCCAAATGTTTGCAGAATGTCTGATTCAGCCTTTATATCTTGGAATAGACAAGCTTATAAAACAGATATGCATGGAAAACTGCATTACGATGAGGATAGAAATGGATTAAGGGCAGAAGATGTTCCAGAAGTCTTTGAGATCAGCAATATTTAAAATACTAAAGTATCATAATATTTACATAAAAATAATTTATATTAAAGAGGAATTTATAATTTAATCTAGAATTTAACCATATTTCACGTGTTAAGGTTAAATTTAATAAGGAGTGTAATGATAATGAGATATTTCATTAATATTAAAAAAACTTCTAAAAATTTAATGCATTCTACGATGATTACAAAATTTACATATGGGATATGGAGTAATTATTATGAGAAATAAAATAAAAGGTATAAAGATAATTAAGTCGTATGAAAGGATATACTTTAATTTATTTCTTGTAACTTTCATCTCATTGTCCTTATTAATATTTATCTCATATGTTAGAATAACTGAAAAAAATATCAATCAGTTAATAGATCAACCTTATGATATATTTAGTATTTTATTAATTTCTTTAATCATTGTTGGCATAGTATCAATTTGTTTTTATATTTTTGCAAAGAAACAGTTAAGATATTTAGGAAATTTAAATAAGCTTTGCAAAGTAATAACGAACAATGGTTTTTACATAATGGAAGATAAAAAGAATCAAAAACAAGTGGTTTATTTTCCACAATTTTATTATTTTGAAGATGCACAAAAGATATTAATAACCATAAAACTAGATGGGTCTAAATTTCACCAGAACTTTCTTGAACTTGGTTCTATATTTGAGCAGCTTTTTAATTGTGAGCTTCAGAGTCAGATAGTAAAAAATGGGTATATATACTATGAGATGTTTAAATTAGGAGATGTAAAAAGGATAAGCCTAACGGATAACATGGCTGTAAGAGAAAATAATTACAAAATACCTCTTATGAGCAATTTACAATGGGATGTAATTAAAGTTCCCCATGCTTTTATAACGGGCCCTACAGGTGCTGGTAAGACTTATTTTCTATTTTATCTAATAAAATATCTTTTGGAATTTAAATGTATAGTGAAGATTATTGATCCTAAAAAGTCTAATTTGTCTAAATTAAGTTCTGTTTTAGGTGAAAGCAATGTGGCATTTGATAAAGAGACGATCATAAGACAGCTTGAAGAATCTGAAAATGAGATGAATGACAGGTATATTACCATGCATGATTCTCGTTCCTTTAAAGTGAATGAAACATTTGTAGATAGCAACCTTAGACCATATTTTTTAATTTTTGATGAGTTTGTTTCATTTACCGATCTATGCGATGAGTCTGAAAAAGATTTTGTTTATGAAAAGATAAATCATATAATCTTAAAAGGTAGACAAGTTGGGATATTTATAATACTTACTACCCAAAGAACGGAAGAAGAGACTCTTAGATCATCTATAATAGGTAATTTAGGTCTTAGGGTTTCTCTTGGAAATTTGTCACGGGCAGGATATGAGATTTTATTTGGAGATGTAGATAAGCAATATGGTAAGAGAACTGAAAATGGACAAGGATATATTTATTTAAATGGTGTTTCAAATAATGTACTAGAATTTTATTCTCCTCTTATACCTGATGATTATGATTTTATAGAAGATATCAGGCGTATTGCAGAAAAAAATGGAACAACATTTCAACATCCTACAGATGGAGGTACTATGCCTTATGGCTATGCAGCTCAAAATTGACGGGTATGAGTTTTAATTTAATTTGTAAAAAGTAAAATTTTATTTTGAGTATAGAAGTTAATGGAGGGATACAAAATGGATGATCTAATACAAAATTTGGTAAGCATAATAAGCTACATACAGATGCCAGCTTTAGTATGCCTTGGAATAGTGATAATATGTTGTGGTTATCTTTTTATTTTTAGGCAAAAAGAAGGTGCAAAGCCATGGCTTATCTCAGCTTTGATTGGTTTTGTACTTATAAAAGGTGGATATGAACTTGCAAAAAGCTTAGATAACATGATTAATTTTTAAAATAGACTATATTTATATAGTCTTTTTTTATTAAGGGGAGGTTTATTTTTTGAATGATATATTGGATAAACTGCTCAAGTATGATAATATTCTCCATATAGATAACTTGTTTACATGGATGATGAGAAACCTTGGCTGGGAGATTGTTAAGCTTTTATGCTTATTATTGAATTCTGTACAAGGGTTAGTAGATAAGGTTTTAAAGTTAAATAACTTCTTTCAAAACAAAGAATTGCAAGCTTTTATTGATAGTTTCAGACCAGTTTTATATCTTATACTTGCTATTTCTTTGATATTCTTAGGTTATCAAATTATGTTAAACAAAAAGGAAAGATTTTTTAATTTATTTAATAATTTTATCATTGCTATATGTGTAATAATTTTTCTTCCAATGTTTATGATTGAGTTTAATGGATTGATAATGTCTGCTGTAGGTGCAACAGGCACTATAGATAATAACATGCTTGCAACTAAAATTGTAAAGGATAATATAGCTGATTTATTGCTATATGATTCTGTAAATTTTGATGTGAGCAAATTAGATGTAAGTAACAATATACCTGAAGAGAATATTTTAAATATAGACGTGGTTGAAGGTATGGGCAGTAATTTTAGTGATCTTAGAAACGAGGAGCTATTTAAGAAAAAGGTTACAGTGGATAAAGATGGACAAAAGATATTAGTGGATTTAAGCAAAGGGTTTTTAGGGGTTGGAAATGAGCAATATTTCAGGTATTCAATAAATTTCTTCACCATAATAGTCACATTGCTTGTTTTAAGTGCTACATTTATATTTTCATCTATAAAGATAGCAAGGATAATATTTGAACTTGCATTTTTTAAATTTTTTGCAGCAATCGCTGCTTTTGCAGATTTATCAGGTGGAGAGAAGCTGAAGGAAATCGTAAAGACCATTGTAAATTCATTTTTGGTTATATTTTTTATAAGCGTAGTATTTAAGATGTATATGATATTTACCACATGGGCATCAAATAATTCAGATGGTATGTTGTATCTTATATTCATAATTGCAGGATCCTTTGTTGTAATAGATGGTCCAAATATCGTTGAACGTATTTTAGGTATAGATGCAGGAATAAGGTCAGGATATAAAACTGCAATTGGAGTTTATGCAGGGGGAAAAATTGCGGCTTCATCTTTATCTAGTATATTTGGCATAGGAAAAAAGTGATAAAAGGATATTAAGGGGGTAAAAGTATGACTTATTATATACCTAAAACCATTAAAAGTGAAATTAAAATAGCTAAGTTTATATATGTAAATGATCTTTTAATAGGCATTCTTTTTATGGCTTTAGTATTTACTTTTGAATCTATGGTATATGAAAGGTTTAGATTATACTACTACGTTTTTTATTGCTTGGTTTTGTTTTTTTTATTGTTTCCTTCTTCTAATAACATTGGAAAGAAAAATTTTTATTCCTTAGGAAGAGCTTTAGCTTCAGATAAGAATAAATATGTGAGTATTTCTAACAAGGAAGAGGATTTAAATGGCAAATAAGGTTTTGAATTTTTTTAATAATAAAAAAGTAAAAAAGAGCAAAGTTTCAAAGAGCATATTGGATATATTGCCTTTTGTAAAAATAGAAGATTACATATATTTAAAAAATGGATGCCTTGAAATATTAGAGGTTGAAGGCAAAGATATCTTTTCTTTGCAAGAGGAGGAAGTTAAAGATAACATATTTAGTTTTCAGACTTTTTTAAGATCTTATTCGTCAGATTTTAAACTTGTGGTAATGGATTTTCCTGTAGATACAACATCTCAACAAAGCTATATTGAATATAAGATAAAAACTTGTACAAATAAATTTTATGTAGATTTTTTAAATGACAGGCTAAATGAGTTAAAGAGATTAGAAGCTACAACCATGAATACTGAATATTATATTTTCATATTTGCAAAAGATAAGAGTTCTTTAAATGATAGTGTTGTTTCCTTTAAGCGATTGTTTAGCGCTGTAGGTGAGATTTATCATATAGAAAATCTAAAGAAAGAGAAGATACTTTATAAACTAAATAATATGAATTCTAAAATATAGCATTGGGTTTCCTTATTGGAGGTGTTTATTTATTTTTAAAAAGGATAAAAAAAATATAACATATGAATATGATAGAGAATTTTTATGTAAAGTTCAGCCTCAAGGAGGTATGTCCTTTGATGAAAAGTACATAAAAAAAGGTGATGGCTATGAATCTTGCATTTTTGTTTATGAATATCCTTCTGAGGTAAATGAATTCTGGCTATATAAATTGCTCTCTATGAAAGGTGTTATAGCAAGTCTTGATGTTGTGGCTTCAAAGAGAAATCAAGATATTCAAGACATAAATAAGAGTCTATTAGAACAAAAAATGCGCTATGTATATGAAAAGGATCATACTGAAAAGGTGGATGCTGAAGAGATCTTAAATTCTCTTGAAAAACTATATAGAGATGTAAGTCAAAATGGTGAAGTAATAAAATATATAAGGTTTCGCATATTTGTATATGCAAAGACGGTTTTAGAGCTTGAATCTAGGATAAGGGATATAATTGAGGATTTAGAAGGTCTTGGATTAAAGGGAACAGTGCTTTTAAATGAATGTGAATTTGAATGGAAATCCATATTTTTAGATTATAAAAGCCAATGGTCAAATGATAAGAGAGATGGAAATGGCTTAAGCTGTGAAACGTTGGGAGCAGGTTATCCTTTTCATCATATAAAGCTGCAGGATCCTTTAGGTACATTTTATGGATCTACAGATACAGGAGGCAATGTTCTGCTTGATTTATTTTATAAAGATGCCATTAGAAAGCATTATAATTCAGTAGTTTTAGGGCTTATGGGAGCAGGAAAATCAAGCCTTTTAAAGAAACTCTTAGTAGATAATGCATCAAGAGGAAATCTTGTAAGAGGATTTGATATAACTGGAGAGTTTAAGGATTTGATTTTTGCATTAGGAGGAAAATATATATCTTTAGATGGAACAGATGGGGTAATAAATCCCCTTGAAATATTTAAAACCTCAGAGGATGAATATATATGTTTTTCTCAGCATATATCTAAGGTTAGTACCTTCTATCAGTTTTTAAGCAATGATTTAATAGATGAAGATAAAGATCAATTTGAAATATTATTGAGGCAGTTATATTTTGAAAAAGGTCTTGTGCCGGAATATAGCAGAAAGGTAACAGGGCTTCCTCCTAAGAAATATCCTATATTTTCTGATTTTTTAAAACTCCTTCAGAGCAAACTATATAAAGATATGGAAGATATGGAGAATGGTAAGATAAGCGAAAGTATATCTAGATCAAAAGTTTTAAGGCTTGAGAGGATAGAGCTTAAAATAAGAAATCTAATAGATAACTATGGATATCTTTTTAATAAACACTCTTCTATAAGCAATATTTTGGATGAAAAGGTATTATTTTTCTCCATAAGAAGTTTAACCTCTTTAAAGAAAGAGATCTTTAATGCAGAGTTATTTAGTGCACTCAGTTTATTGTGGGATGATTTATTAAAAAAAGGCTTTAGGCAAAAGAATTTATATGAGACAAGCTCCTTAGAATGGAATGATGTTGAAAGATATATGATCATAATAGATGAGGCAAGTAAAATCATAAATACCAATAATCTGCTTGCTATTGAATATATTTCTAATTTTGCAAGGGAAGCTAGGAAATATTTTGGAAGCTTAATATTCTCCATGCATTCCATAAGAGATTGTATTTCAGATGGTTCAAGCAATGAATCCTTGAATATGATAAAGACTTTATTTGAGCTCACTCAATATAAGTTTATCTTACAACAAGATTCCAATACGTTAGATGTTTTAAGAAATGTATTTAAGCATCAGTTAAGCAATAATGAATTGCATATAATTCCACAATTAAGGCAAGGGCAATGTATTTTATCTATAAGCGGAGGAAATAATATAAGATTTGACATATCTCTTTCTGAAAAGGAGAAGACCCTTTTTAAGGGAGGGGTTTAAATGAAAAAGTTACTGCTAATTTTGAGTGGAATTTTAATTCCATTCTTTTTGTTTTTTGTTTTATTTGTACCTATGGGGCTTGTGTTGATGAACAGTTCAAAATTACAAAACAGACAAACTAAAATTAAAAATATAGGTTTAAGTCAGGACGTTTTAAGATGGAAATCTATAGTTGAGGAATTTGCATTTAAAAACGAGATGGGGGATTATGTGGATTTGATACTTGCTGTTATGATGCAAGAGTCAGGGGGAAAAGGGTTAGATGTAATGCAGTGTTCAGAAGGAGGCTTTAATACAAAGTATCCAAAAGCTCCAAACAGCATTATAGATCCTGTTTATTCCATAGAGTGCGGAATAAAAGAGCTAAGAGCTGCCCTAAAAAATGCTGACGTAAAAGGCCCAGGAGATATTGAAAATATTAAGCTTGCGCTGCAAAGCTATAACTTTGGACCAGGATATATTCAGTATGCGAGAGAAAGAGGGGGGTATTCAGAAGAAAACGCTAAGGATTTTAGTGCAACAATGGCACAGAAAATGAATTGGTCAGGGTATGGAGACCCCCTTTACATCGATCATGTATTGAGATACTGCGCTGTTTATGATATTTCAAATGATTTTTCAGGAGCTAGTGAAAGATTTCAAGGTCTTATGAAGGAAGCTATAAAGCATGAAGGTAAGAGATATTTTTTAGGAGATATTATTTTTGAAAATGGTGTGCCTATAACTTTTGATTGCTCAAACCTTACTCAATGGTGCTATAAAAGTATAGGAATTGATATACCAAGAACAGCCCAGCAGCAATATGATTTTATGAATCATATTCCTATCGAAGAAGCAGTTCCAGGAGATTTAATATTTTTTAGAAATACATATCCAACCAGGGATTATATAACCCATGTAGCCATATACCAAGGTGGAATGGAAGTATTTCATGCAGGAGATCCAGTAGGATATGCAAATATAAATACTCCTTACTGGCTAGATAAGACTGTTTGTGCAGGGCGAATTAAGGAAAATTAAAGGGAAAAATAAGATGAAAAAATATTTATATAGCTTTAAAACAAAATTTAGAATATCCTCTTTTTACTATTTTATATTTTTTCTAGTTGTAATAGTGACAATGTTTTTTTTAACATCTAAATTTTATTTTTAACGATAACAAATAGAATATTCAAATTGAGAAACAAGGTATTATGACTTTTTTATAAAATTTAAAATTGTCATGATACCTTATTTTTTTTGTAAAAGTTAATCACGATGTACAAGATAAGATTTTTGATGTAATAGGAACTTTGGATTTAAATAAATGCAAAATTCTAAAAGACCTTGTAAGTGATAAAGAGCTTAATATAGAAAATGTAGAGGATAAGGTAACAGAGCTTAATGATAAGCTTCCTGAAACTACGATAATAAAGATAGAAATAAAAAAGGATTGTGTAAATGCCTTTGCACAGTTTGTAGAGGTGTTTAAAGAGAGAACTGAGGAGTTTTTTTCAGAAGAAGATGAAAATTTCAATATAGATGATTATATAAAGGTAAGCTTCAATACAGCACATATGAACAGGTACTTTGTTGATGATATAGTTGATATGGCTACTATGGTGACATTTGGATTATTAGAAGATAAGGAATCAGAAGAGGTTCTAGAGTAATTTAAATCAAAAATGAATAATTTATAAAAAGACTTCTTTATTCGATAAAAATGCCTAAAAATTTTAGAAAATAAAAAAGATAATTAGTATGTAAAATTTTATAAAAAATATAGAATAATATAGGTTATTTTTAGATAAGAGTTTATGAATACTATGAAAAGGAATTTTTTTATTTATGGTTTTGTTTACATAAATATTGCTATGTATATATTGAAAATTTGGAGTTAACAATTTTCATAATATAAAAATTCATCCTACTATCTTAGGTATAGCAAGATGAATCGAAAGATTTATTGAGATTTGATGATTAAATACCTATCTATGATTTAGGTAAGCTCTGCAGTGTTTGTGCGATATTAGTATATAAATTTTCCACTGGATCAAAGTCAAGTGCATGACTTATTCCAAGAAAATCAAAATGGTCCCATCCTACCAAGGTTGGATATACATACCAAACTCCTCTTTCTACATTCCCATCAAAATTTTTATGAGGCTGATTAAAAGGATATTTTGATGAAATAACATTAGCAGCTCCGTCGCTTGCCCTCCAAGCTTCATACCCATAGGGCAATGTAGAATCTTTATTTGAGCCTATTACTAAAGCTCCATAGGTATATAATATATTTGTAGAAGCTATAGGATAATGATTTCCTCCTAAGCCCTTATAGGTACTGTCACCATGATAACTAAAATAATACATATCAGGATGAGCTGAAGATCTGTTATTTAATTCTTCTGCTCCTTTTCTTTGCAAATCGTTAAAGCATGTATCTTCTGAATTCCATATATTGCTTGAATATATTCTATTCATGTAAGCAAAAAAGGATTCATTGAGCTTTCTTCTTATGCCCCATTGACCCATTTTATAATCATAGAGTACAGGAGATGCATAAACATATTCCGATATAGCGGCTATATTTAATATAAATTGTTTTAATGAAATAGGGTTTTTGTCATATATTTCAAAAGCAGTAGAGCCATTATGGGCTGTAGCTAAGCTCGTTATGCTGTGTATCCACTTTCTTTTTGAATCTTGAAATAAAGGTGAGATGCCTTCTTTGGGATGCTCTTTAAAATAAGCAATTTCATCTTCATCCCCATATCTTAACAATTCATCTAATAAACGAGTTGCAGTACCACCTGTGCTAAAGCCTACAAAATGAACTTTATTTATTCCATCCCAATCAGGATATATTCCATCATATGTGGTTCCAAATCTCTCATGTCCAAATTTTTTAGAATGAGCAGCGCCATAATCAACAGTTCCACCTTTTATATAATAATAAATTTCAATAGCTTGATCCCAATTGCTAGAAAATGGTCCAGTGAAAGCTGAAAATGTCTTAAATCCTTTGTTATTTAAGATATTTTGGATATCATTAACACCACCATAGTATTTTAATCCAAATAATTTATCGCGTTCAATTCCAGCCATTCCATTTACGAGAATTATTGGATAATTGTTGCCAGTAGTTTCAGCTTTAATATTGATTTTTGAAATAAATAAAATGCAAATCATAAATATAGCAGTGAATTTAGGCAATAACTTCTTAAACATAAATTCCCCCTACTTTTATATAAAAATTAATTTAAATCAATTTTATTAAATATTATAACATATTTTTTGTTTAAAATGAATATTAATGTTTTTAAATCAAGAAAATTTAAATAATTATTTTATAAAATTAAAAAACATAATAAATTAAAAATCTATTAATTGATACATTTAGATATATATAGTATAATGTTTGTTAAAATAAACTTAGAGGAGATTGTATGGAATTATTCAAAAAAAGAATTTTTATCTGGGTTTCATTAATTTTATTTTATCCTTTAGGGTTGTCTTTGATGTGGCAATATCAAGGCAATATGAGCAAAACATCTAAAAAGATCATCACAATAATTACTTTAATAATTGGCATACCATTGTATATAGTAAAAGGTATTGTTGGAACTGCATTAATTTTTCTCTTGCCCCTTATATTGATCTTGATGTTTAAATATGGTGATAATATAAGCAAAACAACGAGGATGATTATCACAACAGCGGCTGTAATAATCTCTATCCCAACATATATTAATAGTGAAAATGTGTCTAATCCTATAAAAAAATCTGCAATAAATACTACATCAAAAGTGGAATCAAGAAGTTTAAGTATTAATACAACTAAAAATAAAACTGAAAGAATTTCACTAGCAGAAAATACTAAAATTAAACAAGATACAACAATAAAAAAATCGCAAAATACAACTAATCAAGTTATTAATACAACTATAAAAACTGAAAATACGACTAATGAAATTATTAACACAACAATAGAAGCTCAAAATACGACTAATGAGGTTATTAATACAATAATAGAAGCTCAAAATACAACTAATGAAGTTATTGTCACAACTATAGAAGCTCAGAATACAACTGAAGATATATTTGTAGAAGCTCAAAATACAACTGAAGATATATTTGTAGAAACTCAAAATTTAACTACAGAACCCTTTGTTCAAACAATACAAGAGGACCCCATACCTGTAAATAACGATAGAATTGTATATTGGGTACCAAATGGCAAATCATATCATTTTACATCAGGATGTCCAACATTATCAAGAAGTAAAACCATATTAAGCGGTCCAATGAGCCAATGTCCTAAATTTGATCCTTGTGATAGGTGTGCCTATTGATTTGATTAAAAATAAGCTGATTTCGTTTTAGAAACCAGCTTATTTTTTTATAAAGGTTTAATTATTTAAGATTATTATTTCTAAATATAAATATTAAATTTTAAACGCATAAATAAACAATTATTTTTTATATAAAAAATTAAATAAAATTATATAAGTAAATTATGATATAATTTTAAAATTATTATTATTATAAGAAAAAAATACTTTAATTTACTACAT
>JAVBPQ010000053.1:0-17764 GCA_031549525.1 Clostridiaceae bacterium
ACCCATTGTATTAGATATTTAGGCTTTAACCATATATCCATCCTCACACTTGTTTTGCTTTCGCACCTTCATAATACCTTCTTTCATATATTATTGTGGTAGTGAGGCTTTAGGGGTTACTGGTTTTAAGGTTGTGTCCTATGCAGGTTTCCCTACATACGCAGCAAAGTTTTATATAATATTATCTCTTTATAATATTTTATATACTTTTAGTTACTGTTCAACTACCGAAGCTAAAAAGAAATAAGCGCCTGGCACTTTTTCAAGATAAAATGACATATCCTCAGAACACATTAAAGCTTGAGCTTGCTCTATGATATTGGATTTAGGCACAAGTTTTTCAGCAGCATTAATCACAATATCAGCCATCTTTTCATCATTCACAAGAGCAGAATAATCCTTTAAAAACTGAAATTCATATTTGGCACCATAAGCCTCGCAATAAAATTTAACAATTTCCTCAATTCTCTTTTCTATCTTATTTGATAAAATAGGATCAAATATACGAGCAGAACCTTCCATTTCAATAAATTCAGGCATTATATTTGAAGCCGTTCCGCCATGTATCATGCAGATAGATATAACTGCAGGAGATAAGGTATCTATTTCACGAGCTTTTATCATATAAATTCCATTTATAACCTGAGCTGCTATAGCTATAGGATCTATTGCCATATGAGGCACAGAGCTATGAGCTCCCTTGCCTTTTATAACTATTTTAAAACTATTGCGGCAAGACATCACTTTATTTTTTGATATGATGATTTTACCAGTATCAGAAGGTTTTAAACTTGAAAATAGACATCCTATATGTTGACCAAATATGGCATCAACTCCCTCTAAAGCTCCTTCATTTATCATAGGAATAGCTCCTCCTGGAGACTCTTCCCCTGGTTGAAATATAAGCTTTACTCTTCCATTTATCTTATCTTTATTTTCACTTAAAATCTTAGCAGCACCTAAAAGCATAGCAGTATGGGCATCATGACCGCAAGAATGCATACAGCCATTGGTAGATTTAAAATCTATTGGAGCTTCTTCATTTATAACGAGTGCATCCATATCTGCTCTTAATGCCACAGTCTTTCCAGGCTTATTTCCTATGATGGTAGCTACAATTCCAGAACCATTTACCATAGTTTTAAATTCAATTCCCATTTCCTTTAAACAATTTTGAACATAGAAAGATGTTTTTGGTAGGTTATTGCCTATTTCAGGTATCTGATGAAGATCCCTTCTCCATTTAATAATTTGGTTTTCTAATTTTTCCATAGTTATCCCTTTCTTAATAATATTAAAGAGTAATTTTTTTGCTAATGTTTTTAAGTATATCAAATGATGACATATCTGCATATGTATTTATACTAAGTTTCATAAAAATTGCTCTGGAACTAACTTCTTTGTTAATTCCAGAGCAAAATTAATTTTTAATTATTTTAATAGATAATTTAAAAATGTTTTCTCTCCAGTTACTGGTAATTGAGGTGTAGGATGTCCTTCTTTTTTTAATAATTGAAAATCTTGTTTAACATCACTATTATTAATTTTAATCTCTTTTTGAACATCTACATATCCATCTTTAGATATATCAATATCGTACTTACCATTGTCAAGATCTCCAATAACATAGTATCCTGTTTTATCAGACATACTGCTCTTTCCATCAGCTTCTGCACAAGCTCCTTCGATTGGATTACCATTTTTGTCAGTAATTTGTCCATATGTTATATATTTATTGTTTGTTCCATCTTGTTTTTCTAATGCAAAATTACACTCAGTTGCTTCAGATTCTTTTACTTCAACCGTCTCATAAGATGAGTTATATCCATCTGCAGAAGCTATTACATTATACTTCCCAGGTTCAAGCCCAGTCTTTACGTAATTTCCAAAGCTATCGATCTCTACCTTTTCTCCCCCTATTATTGCATAAGAATTAGGTATTACATATCCTTTATCATCAGTTATTTTACCAAAAATAGCTCCTTCAGTTCCTTCTTGTAATATAATAGTAACTACTTGATTTTTATTATTAGGACTTAAAGTAACTTTTCCGGAGTTTGCATTATATCCATCTTTAGTTACTAGTATATTATATGTACCATACTCTAAATCATTAAATACAGCTTCTCCATTTGCATCAGTAAATTCTTCTCTTCCATTTATTATAACTCTAGCATCCTTTAATAATTCACCAGATTTATCTTTGACTATTACTTTAATGCTTCCACAGAAATTATTATTTTCACCCTTTTCAAGCTCTATATTTTGTTCTAGTGCTTCACTTGGTAAAATAATCACATCAGTTGTATCTGTCTTATATCCTGGCGCATTTGTTTCTATTGTATGTTCTCCAGGTTTTAAACCACCTATCGCATAATTTCCAAAATCATCTACTTCTACTGCATTTCCTCCATCGATAGAAACCTTTGCTCCATCTACTATTTTTCCTGTATCTTTATCAGTTACTTTTCCATATATAACTCCATTGTCTCCTTCTGTAAGTGTCATTATGACAACTTTGTCAGGATTTGATGGATCTATTTTTTCCTTTTTAACTCCAGCATTGTAACCATCATGAGAAGCAACTATGTTGTAACTTCCAAACTCCAAGTCACTAAAGGTAGCTTCGCCTTTTTCATTTGTAACCTTTTTTACTCCATTTATTATTACATCAGAGCCTGGCAACACTTTTGTTCCATCTTTAACTATTACCTTAAATGAACCTTTATCTTTAGCGCCATTTTCTCCTTTTTCAAGTTCAAAATCCTTTGGACCAGATCCTGAATCAGGTACTGTCACATTGTCTTTATCTGGTTTATATCCTGGTGCAGAAGCTTCAACTTCATGATCTCCAGGTGTTAAATCAGGTACAGCATAGTTACCAAAATCATCTACACCTACAGAGTTTCCTCCATCTACAGTTACTTTTGCATCTTTAACAGGATCGCCTGTTTCTTTATCTGTTACCTTTCCATTTATAACTCCATTATTTCCTGGTGTTAAAGTTATTATCACATCTTTATGAGGATTACTTGCATCTATTTTTTCCATCTTAACGCCAGCATTATAACCTGAATTTGTTGCAATTATATTGTAATTTCCAAATTCTAAATCATTAAATGTAACTTTTCCATTTAAATCTGTAATTTTTTCCACTCCATTTATTATGACTTTTGCACCAGGCAGCAATTTATATGCATCTGTAACTGTAACTGTAAATGAACCCTTAACTTGATTTTTATCATCATCTTCATTGTCCCCTTTTTCAAGTTCAAAATTCTTAGTTACGGCTCCAGAATCAGGAACTATAACTTCTGCAGTCTCTTTCGTGTATCCTTTTGCACCTGCTTCTACTTTATGATCACCAGGTTCTAAATCAGATACTACATAATTTCCAAAGCTATCTATTATTCCAGGCTTTCCGTCTGCATTTACAGTTGCTCCTGGTATTGGATCTTTAGTTTCCTTATCTACTATAGTTCCAATTACTGCTCCATTATTTCCTTCAACAAGTGTTATGACTACATCTTTATGATTATTTTCTTTAGTTATGGTTTCAGATTTAACTCCAACATTGTATCCATCTTTTGATGCAACTATATTATATGTTCCGAACTCTAATTGAGTATATGTAGCTTCGCCATTTGCATTGGTTATTTGTTCAATGCCATTTATTATAACCTTAGCGCCTGGTAATACTTTTGTACTATCTTTTACTATTACTTTTATAGAACCTGTAGATGCACTATAGGAAGTTGTGTTTAAAGTAATATTTGAAGTTGTATTAAAAGTTGCGTTTGAGGTTGTATTTAAATTATCCTTAGTGGTATTTGATGTTGTATTTAAAGTAATATTTGCAGTTGTATTTAAATCATCAGTAGTGTTTGAATCATCATCAGTAGTGTTAATATTTGAAGTTGTATTTGAATCATCACTTGTGTTTGAATCATCATCAGTAGTGTTAATATTCGAAGTTGTATTTGAATCATCATCAGTAGTGTTTGCAGTTGTATCTAAAGTTGTATTAGAAGTTGTGCTTAAAGTAGAGTTTGCAGTTGTGTTTAAAGTTGTATTAGAAGTTGTGCTTAAGGTAGAGTTTGCAGTTGTATTTAAAGTTGTATCAGAAGTTGTGCTTAAGGTAGAGTTTGCAGTTGTATTTAAAGTTGTATTTAAAGTTGTATTAGAAGTTGTGCTTAAAGTAGAATTTGCAGTTGTGTTTAAAGTTGTATCAGAAGTTGTGCTTAAAGTAGAATTTGCAGTTGTATTTAAAGTAGTGTTTGCAGTTGTGTTTAAAGTTGTATTAGAAGTTGTACTTAAAGTTGTATTAGAAGTTGTATTTTGTATAACATTATTTGAAACAACTACTTCTGTTGCTAAAGCTCCATCTTTAACTTCGAAACTAATAGGAGTGTTTGATAATTCATATCCAGATGGTGCTACCTTTTCAACTAGAGTATATTTACCTTGTGATAAATCATTTACTGTTACTACACCATTGTTATCACTTGTAACTCCAGTTTTTACAATTTTACCTGATGCTGATTTAATATCAAATACAGCTCCTGACAGCTTTTTATCTGAATCTGATGAATCTACTTTATTTATCTTTAAGTTATAACATGCTTTAGGCTGAACAAAATTACTATCTTCAAGTTTAGGTAAAGTAGTTCTCCCTAGTCTAGTTTCTAAATAACTTCCATTTTCAATTATGGTTATTTTACCACTGTTCATGCGGACATTTGACTCTACTTGAAATTTAACGGTATATTTACCTCCATTTAAATTATCAAGGGTCCATGTTAAAGAATTATCTGAAGATGAGTACTTAGGTACATTTACATCAAGTTCATTAATTGCAGCTCCAGATGAATTCAAAATTGTAGCAGTATCTTGTACATATTTAAAGTTTGAATTTAACATTTCTTTAAGATATGCACTTTCTTGAACATTAGATGCAATAACCCCTTTAATCTGACTTGCAAAATCTTCAATATTGTTGTTTTCATTGTTATAATCAACAAAGAACCCATCTTTGCTCACAACTGGGCTTAATGCATCTACAAATTTCGCATTAAATTTATCATATCTATTAGAATAAATATCTTTTAACATATCTACATCTTTCCACATAGCACATGAAAATTTATAACCCTTATCAGTTATGCTCTTAGCAGCGTTACTGACATCGTTTATAAAATCATCATTTGTATCTGTTCCATCTCCTGCTCCAAATCTTCCAAATGTAGGAAATCCATCTGTTATTAACAAGAATAATACTTCTCTCTTTGTACTGCTTGTACCTTTTAATTTGTTATACTCTAAAAGTGCTTTGTCAAGAGCTGCAGAAGTTGCTGTTCCTCCCATCTTTTGTACACTATCCAATGCAGATTTAACTGAATTCACATCATTTGTAAGAGGGGCTTTAAGCTCTATTTTAGTACCATATGCTATAAGCATAGTTCTATCTAAATCCTTATCTAGATCATCTAAAGCTCTCTTTAATTGATTTTTCACTATTGGAAGTTTGCTGTCAAAACTGTCAGAAGCATCTAAGACTATGATCAAATCTGAGCTTTTAGCTTTCTCAGGTTTTTCTATATTAGCTGAAATTTCATATTTAATAGAACAATTATTAAGATCCTCATTTAATTTATTCAGTATGTGCGTTATACCACCTGTTTGCAAGCTCGTTGTTTGTACATTTTCAAGAGGAGTGCTCATCAATTGTATTTGAGAATCTTCAACAACCTCTTGACTAATTGGTGTTTCCATTTGTTCAGAAATATGTATATTTTGTGAATCTTTATAATCTACTGAAGTTTGTATCTCTCCTATATTCATAGCATATACATTCGTAAACAATGTGGTAAACAAAAGAGATGCAGTAGTGAAAGCTGATATTTTGTTTACAACTTTTCTTAAGTTCATTTTAACCTCCTAATATTTTAAATTTCATATCTATTTATAAAAAACCGTTTTATATTTTTTATAATAAAATTATAATATTTACTTTTAAATTAACATTATATTTCATAATTGTCAATATATATTTAATATTTTTGGATAATTATGTTTGTTTTTACAATTTTTAATCTAACTGTAGATAAACAAAAAAATACTGCTTAAAAATATATTTTCAAGCAGTATTTTTTAATTTAATAATATTAATATAAAAAAACTAATATTATAATTATATTTACATTAAAAATTTATAGATAATATCTTTTGTTCCCTTATATTAATATCCTTTTCCATGTATTCGATCTTCTCTTTAATTTCTTTTACAAATTCTTCATCTTTTATATATTTAAGGTTTATCTTAACATTTATAAATGCTGCAAGCACAGCACATCTTATGAGCATTGCAGATATAATTCCATCTGTAACCAGATCTTTATTGCCTTTTTCAATTACTTTTTCTACAAATTCCATAGTATCATAAGCTTTTTTACCTAATTCAAAAGGAATGTTTGCTGCATATTTAAATGAATCTTGAAGCTTTTCATTTCTTGATTTAATCTCTTCATCTGTAGTTTTAGGCAATGCTAAAGAATCCAATACTTTCATAAATGCTAAGTCATCTTTTTTTATGCAATCTAAATAATGTATGCTTAATTCATGTAAAGATTCATTTATTGAATTTAACTCAAGCTTTACATCATCATATTTTTTTTTGTTTACTGTGAGGTTAATTACCATGCGGCTCAATGATGCTCCAAGTGCAGCAATATAAGCTGCAACTCCGCCACCGCCTGGTTCTGCCTTCTCTGAGGATACAGCTTCTAAAAACTGCATAAGAGTCATATTATCATACATTAAAATTCACCTCTTAGAATAAGCCTGTAATAGTACCATCCTCAACTATATCAATTTTTTCAAATGCTGGAGCCTTTGGAAGTCCAGGCATTGTCATGATATCTCCTGTTTCAAATACAACAAATCCAGCTCCTGCTGAAACCCTTACAGTTTTAACAGTAACTTTAAATCCTGTTGGAGCTCCAAATACAGTAGATATATCTGAAAGTGAATATTGAGTCTTAGCTACACAAATAGGAAGATTTCCAAAGCCCATAGCTTCTATAGTATCTAATTGTTGTTTTGCTTTTCCTTCAAATATTATGCCGTCACCGCCATATATCTCTTTAACTATAGTTTCCATTTTCTCTTTAAGAGGCATTTCGCTTGGATATAGATGTTTGAAATTTGGCTTTGAATTGTCAATTAATTTTACCAATTCTTCTGCCATCTCTTTTCCACCTTCTCCGCCATCAGTAAAGCAAGTATTAAGTACAGCTATGAAGCCTGCATCTTTGCATAATTCTAACAATGTGTTTACTTCATTATCTGTATCTGAATAGAATCTATTTACTGCAACCATAGCTGGTATGCCAAATTTTTGTATGTTTAATACGTGCTTTTCAAGATTTACAAAGCCTTTTTTAAGTGCTTCTATATTTTCTTTATTAAAATCAGCTTTTAAAACTCCTCCATGGTGTTTTAAAGCTCTAATTGTGGCTACGATTACAACTGCTGAAGGTGTAAGATTTCCATATCTGCATTTAATATCTAAAAATTTCTCTCCACCAAGATCTGCTCCAAAGCCTGCTTCAGTTACACAATAATCACCCATCTTAAGAGCTAGCCTTGTTGCAAGTATAGAATTACAACCATGAGCTATATTCGCAAATGGTCCTCCATGTACAAATGCAGGAGTATTTTCAAGAGTTTGTACAAGATTTGGTTTTATAGCATCCTTCATAAGAAGCGCCATAGCACCTTCCACTTTTAAATCACGACATCTTACAGGTTCACCTGATTTATTATAAGCTACTATTATCTCTCCACATCTTTTTTTAAGATCTTGGAGGCTAGTTGAAAGACAAAGTATAGCCATGATCTCTGATGCAACGCTTATCATAAAGCTCTCTTCTCTTGGATATCCATTTGCTTTTCCGCCAAGAGAAACTATAATGTCTCTTAAAGCTCTTTCATTCATGTCCATTACTCTCTTCCAGACTACATTTCTTATGTCAATACCTAGAAGATTTCCTTGATGAACATGATTATCAATAGCTGCTGATAATAGATTGTTCGCTGCTGTAACTGCATGCATATCCCCAGTAAAATGTAAATTTATATCTTCCATAGGAACTACTTGAGAATACCCGCCACCAGCTGCTCCGCCTTTAACACCAAATACTGGTCCTAAAGATGGTTCTCTAAGTGCTATTATAGCCCTTTTTCCAATTTTATTAAGTGCCTGTCCAAGACCTACTGTAGTTGTAGATTTTCCTTCTCCTGCAGGGGTTGGAGTAATAGCTGTAACCAAAACAAGCTTACCGTCTTCTTTATCCTTTAACCTCTCTAAAGCATCTAATGATATTTTAGCTTTGTACTTTCCATAAAATTCAACTTCGTCTTCCAATATGCCACATTGTTCTGCAATTTCAATAACAGGTTTCATTTTACACGCTTGAGCGATTTCAATATCACTTGGAACTACTTTACTCATCTTCTCACCTCATAAAAATTTATTGTATAGAATCAGGTTTAATATAATCTGTCTAAGTCTTCTAACACATTTTATATCACTGAATATTTAAAGTCAATAATATTCTTAATTGAAGGAAGTAACCGTATACATCGTTTTAATACAAAAAAAACGTAAAACATTAAAAATATTCAAATTAATTGTATATAATTTTAGTATTGCTTCATAAATTTAGAAATTATTTTAAATAATTTATTTTTATACAATTATATTGACAAAAAAACTTTGTTAAAATTTTATTATACTATTATCTACTTGCAATAGTATACCTTAAAAATGATTATTTAGTATTTATTACACACTCCTTACTCAGTATATTATTTGAATTATTTTAAAAACTATTCTTATAAACTTTTAAACTTTATTTCACTATGCAATTTTGTAGTTTTAATGTAAAATAAGTTTAAATAATAATAACAATAGTGTACAAGTTTTTAGATAATTTTTTTTAATTCTTATAACATTCTAAGGAAAAGAAAGGAGAAGCTACTAATTTTAAGTAGCATAAAATAATGCGAAATAATAGCAGCAGATCGAAAAATAAACGAGTAGGTTCTTTTATTGGTGTCATCACTATCATACTTGTTTTATTTTTAATAACCTTAATAGGATTATTTCTTTTTTACATGCGTATTTTAGATACTAGAGTTTTTAACCCTCCAAAAATAGAACCTCCCATAGTATCAACTGATGTATATAATCATTATAAGAGGCTCATAAATTACTCAAACATAAAATATGATACTAATGTTGATTTTATGGAATTAATGGCCTTAGATCTTGTTAGAAACAGCTCATTAGATAATAAACTAGAATCCATCATAGAATCCTACGATGATTTTACTGAAAACAACAATAGAACTATAAGCTTTTCTAATATCATATCAGAGGTATCAGACTTTAACTCAAAAAATAATGCAAACATAGAGTGGAAAGATATTGTTTCAGCACTTACTATTTCAAATAAATACCTTACAGAGCTTGAAAATGTGAATCAATCATCCATATCATCCCTATGCTCAAGTTTTATTTCTTCTGATGGTGAAAGCCTAAGTTTAGAGGAATATTTAAAAAACAATAATAAAAGCATAAACTATGTAGATGTAAATTTTAGAGATAAAAATAAAATATCAAATAGCTATTCTATTTCTGCTAAACAAGTTAAAAACTTAGATGAAGTTTTAGATGATAAAAATCTATCTGAGGAAGATAGAGAAAAAGTTCGCACTAATTTAGAAAAAATAAGAGCACTAGAATATCCTTCTGATGGTCAACTAGAATTTGTAAAGCAAGTTTATCCAGGAGCAAAAGCAAATCAAGACGATTTTAAGATATTCACATCAATAACACTAGCGCAAGCTATATTAGAAAGCAATTGGGGAACTTCAGAGCTATATTTAAAAGGTAAAAATATATTTGGCATAAAAGCTTTTGATGATTGGAAGGGCGAAACAATAACCATGAGCACTAACGAATGGGATGAAAACTTAAGCAAAAATACTACTATCAAGGATGCTTTTAGAAAATATGATGATTATGATGGAAGTATAATAGATCATAGTCTATTTCTATCTTTAAATGAAAGATATGCAGAAAGTGGTGTTTTTTCATCATCAAATTATAAGGACCAAGCAAGAGCTATAAAAGATGCAGGATATGCTACCGATCCAGAGTATGCAAATAACCTCATAGAATTAATTGAGCAAAACGAATTATTTATATTTGATAATTAAGGAGCAATTTATGCTCCTTATATTTCTGGCATAAATAGAGAAAACATCTGTCTTGATTCTACAATGCTCTTTGGTCTTTCATAATATGAATATCCTTTATTTGCAGCATTTGATCTATACATAGACTCAATGGTGCCAAAGAAACCAGAAAGCAGTATTATAAGTCCACTGTTATGGTTTTGAAAAAAGCATATCAGTATGAGAGCCAAGATGATAATACTTACACCAGATTTTAACTTTAATTTTTTATAAAAATATAGAAGAAAAGATATTACAATTAAAATTATAACATTAGCTAATATTGTGAAGATACTCAAAAATTGAAATTGTATATTTAAACTCTTGTAACTTTCATCAAATATGCGAAATACATTTAGTAAACAACCTACAAATGAAAAACTAAGCCCTATAAAACCTATAACTATTGCTGTATTAAAGTTATATGGTTTTCTTCTTTCGATATCTCTTTCCATTTTAAGCTCCTTCATGAGCAGAATACTTTCTGATTGCTGCTTCAATCTTGTTTTTGATGGTAGGATCTTTAATTATAGTGTACCATTTTTTTAGTTTTTCAAATATATCTTTGTCAAAATTTATAATTCTCGCATAAAATAAAGCTGCTCTTATATTATTTATTTCACCTATACTTTCGTAAAAGCAAAAATTAACATCATCGTTTTCATCGCCTAGTATGTTCTTAATCAATATTCCTTCTAGATTAGGTCTATCTCTAAATGTTAGATTTAAGGCATAATCTTTTAAAATTTCAATATAAGGACCGATGGCTTTTTTATCATATCTATATATATTTTCTAATATATATAACCCATCTGAATATTCTTCATACTCTTCATGATAAAGATTAAAAAATCTATCTAAGATTCCTAAAATAATTTCAGATTGCTTTATTCTTGTAATAAAATAAAGTGAAGGAATTATAACCTCGTATCTTAAATCATCTATATTATCATTTATAAAGGATATTGTATCCTCCCTTTCTATAGAACAAGATGCAAGTTTACAAATTATATTCATAGCTCTTATTTTAATTGGTATATAAGATCTTAAAATCATTTCTTTAAGATATGGTATTGAATCATTTTTAAAATAATATAATATTTCAAAAATTGAATCTTGTATAACGGAAATATATTCACCCATGCCTATAAATCTAGTCTTAAAATCACTAGCCTTTTCCATAGGATTTGTTAAATAGCCTATAAGCCTTTCAATATTCTCTACACCAATTGCCTTTGATGCTATTTCTGCTCTTTTTAAAAATTCTTCCTTATTGTTTATCATAATTCCTGTTTCAAATATTTCTTTTTGAATTTTTTCTTCTATAGGTAAACTCTTAATTCTATCAAAAAATGAATTTTCGTTATCTAATCTCATTTTTTTAACCCCTTCTAATTTAGGTTTATATTTATCATTGTAGCATATATGTATTATGTTATAAACTCATAAAATTAAAATAAATAAATTTTGCAGCTATTGCTTATTATGGTATTTTATAAAAGTATCATCTTTCTTCACTTTAAGATCATTTTTTAATGTTTTAAGACATAATTTTATTTTTTAGAAATCATATATTTAAAATTTAGCTATACTTTTATAGAGGAGCAACTATGAATACATATATTTTTTTGAAAGAGATTAGTAAAGATTATGGAAAGAAAAAAAACAAAATAACTGTTTTAAAAAATATAAACCTCAATATATGTAAAGGAGAGTTTTTAGCAATCATGGGTCCTTCGGGTTCAGGAAAAACTACTTTATTAAATATAATAAGTTTTCTTCATAAGCCAACTTCTGGTGAATATTATTTTAAAGGTGTAAATACATCATCTTTAAATTCTAGTGCTATAAATAAGCTCCGCAATAAAAATATAGGTTATTTATTTCAAAACCATTTTTTGTTTGACAATTATACTTCACTTGAAAATACGCTTATGCCTACAGAATATAACGATCTTAAGGATAAAAATTATTTTTTAGATTTTTCAAATAAATTATTTTCAAAATTAAATCTTATAGGTAAAAAAAATAAATATCAAGAACAATTATCTGGTGGTGAAAAACAAAGAGTTGCTCTTTCAAGGGCTTTAATAACTGAAAATGAAATTTTAGTTGCAGATGAACCTACGTCATCCCTTGACTTAGAAAACTCAAATAAAATAATAGATTACTTAATAGAATTAAATAATGAAGGAAAAACTATAATCCTCGCTACCCATAATAGGGATATAGCTACTAAATGCAGTAGAATAATCTATTTAGAAGATGGGGAAATAAAGTGGGATAAAAGTAAAAATTTGCTCTAATTGAAACTTTTAAAAAGTTATGGGTCAAGATTAGTATAGGTGAGGGAGGCTCACTCTTCTATCTTATATCCTGCTTTTTCCCATGCATCTTTAATAACAGGATTGTTCTTTATGTAGTGGATTTTTATATCTTTTGGAACCTTATTTAAGGCACATGAGAAGTTGGGGCATTTTGTACATACTTCTTTCATTATTACTTTTTGCAATTGTAAAAGCAAAAGGATATGAAAGAAAATTATTGCAGAAAATGCCACATAATCACTACTTTTAGCATTTAACAATACTAAAAGATATATTCCGTATCCGAAAAATATTAATGGAAGTAAATCTACCAAACTACCAGAAATAAATTGAATAATCATTTCATATTTTTTAATTGGTCCAGGTCTATACTTCCATATTTTTGGCATACCAAAAAGAGTATTGCAATGTAGAATAATTCCCTTCTCAGCGTAAAAAGGACAATGACTGCAAAGCATTCTCGGTTCAATGATCGCAAAATTTAGAATAAAAGCAATTGAATATATAATTAACGGAAGCCAAATTCCCGAGAATGTACCAATATAAACCATTCCAAAAAATATGGTCGCTCTGAAATTCAAATGAGAAAGCATAAATTTTCTTCTAAAATCTTTATCCTGTCGGCATATCAAATGGTTATGCAATTTGCAGCTCTTACACTTCTCCCCATCTGACCATGTACATATTGAATGTGGATTTTTTTTGTTCATACTAAATACTCATAATAATCAAATGTATTTTGTATATAAAAGCCAGTAGATTTATATAGATTCAAAGCAACAGTATTTTCAACCTCAACCTCTAAATACAGTTTTTTATAATTAGTTTTCATAATATCTCTAATTATACAATTTAAGATTTCTCTTCCAAGCCCTTTTCCACGGTGTTTAGGGTTGAGGATAAGCCCATATATGCCAATTATTCCGTTATTTTGCTCAACTCTTGCCTTACCAATAATTTCATCATGTAGAAGTGCCAATTTAATATTTGTTATAGCAAAGGCATCCATTTCTTTTATTTCAAGAAAATTAGGCGCTTTACCAAAATAGTTCTTCTCCAAATACTCAATAGTAGCATCTTGTATTACAATATTGCTTGTAAAGCTTGAATTGAACTTTGTTTCATCAAAATTCATCCTATACTCTGAGAATGAAAAAGTAAGACCTAACTCTTTTACAAGGTTGATTAAAAATGTATCATTTCTATCAATAATGATAAGGACTTTATCCCATCCATTTTCCTTTGCTTTTTCAGTAACCATCTTGAACATATTTATGAAAATACTTTTATCACTATCAAAAATTGCCATAGCCTCTGCTTCTTTATGGTCAAAACAATTTAATGACATGTAGCTAATTAACACACCATTTTCTTTATGCAGAATATGGACAGTGTTATCATCTTCTAATAATCCTGGATACAACTTAAAAAATATATTTTTATTTTTATTGTATCTCTTTTCCAATAATTCAATCTCAAATATTTCATTTTTACTTAATTTTTGCACACAATAAACTCCATTTTTCAAACATACCACCCTTTCTTTTGAGAATATTATAAATTTTCTATCTCTTTAGATTAGTTTAGCATATTTTGATCAGAGTTTTTTATTTTTAATGAAAAAACAAACTGCAGGGATGTTTTTCAGACTATTTTTAGCAGAAAATTTATTTTACATAAGTTTTATCTCTTTTATTAATTTGAAATCCTCAAGCGAATTTGCTTGCACTAATCCATAGGAAATAGTATAAATTACATCATCAATAACTACTCCACGATTTACACTTAAATATTTATTTTTAGAATTATCAAACAATACCGTAAAACCACTTGTTTAAACAATGTGGATATAAGGTATTTGTCTTCTTTGAAGACAGTTTTAAACACAAGTTTGATTTGTTGTTGTATAATCAACTAATCCAGTCTAAACTGGCAACAAGCAAAAGTTGTAAAAACGATCCTGGAAAAGTGAACAAAGTATACGGTTTTAGGAGTCAAACATCTCCTAAGTAAAACTTTGTATGTAGTCCCGTTTAAGACTCTAAACTAAACTATATGGTTTGGTAATAGAGCTATAGCCTAAGCTACTATATGTACTGGCTTAGGAGGGGCAATGACATGCCCTAAGCTTTGGGGAACTACTCTTAACAGAAATGGACCTAGAGACTACCACCAAAGAATCCCCTTGCTTTAGCTTTTTGGGGAGTGTCAAGAGATGTTCTTCCAATAATGTTGAATCATTTGTTTGCATCTATACTAAATACATAGTACCCATCATTTTACCTAAAAGATTAAGTGATGGATTCAAAACATAAATATTATTTTGAAGTACACCTGATTTTTCAAATGTTGTAGCAATCCTCAAATTATTATCATATTCATCTAAAGAAAATTGATTTAATATAATCCCTGAAACATTTCCTGAAGCTACAAATTTCACCGTTCCATCTTCCAATTTATATTTAATTATATTTGTTTTTGTGTTTTCTCCAATATTTAAAAAACTTGAATTTTCATAAGCAGTGTTCATTATATATAATGAATTCATTGATGAATATATTTTTTCTCCTGCACCTAAGCAAGCTTCTATAAAAACTGGATTGCTTTCCTTTACATTAAAACCTGTTACAATATTAAAAGAATAAAAGTTTGCATCAGGCAATACACAAATATTTTTTGCATCAATCATCTTATAAACACCTTCATTATCTAAACTATCACTTACATATGGAACTATTGCAGAAATATTGACTTCACTTTCATTTGGATAATGGATGACATGATCTTTATATTTGCTGGTTACTATATACAATGCATTCTCTATCATTCGTGATGATAAATAATCACCATCCTGTACTATACGCCTTTCAAGTTTTGGATTTTTAATATCAGATATGTCATAAACTAAAGTTGCAACTTCTGAAATTTTTTTATATCTCCTAGAAAAATCAATATTCATCTCTTCTGTATGGACTGAATAACTTTTATTATATTCTTCAATTAATTTATCGTAATCTTCATATGTAATTCGTTCTTTTGTATCTAAATTAAGGTATGTAGTATCAGCTTTTGTTATGATTATAAGCTTTGTATCATTTAAATAAATTTCATAAGGTCTCCCTTCAAATTTCAATGAACAAACTACTTCCATATCTTGTGTTCTATATGTGCTTATGATATCCACAATGCCATAACCTTTGTCCTTAATATATACATTAGATGCCGAACATATAGTAATAGATATAAGCAAACAACTGACTATTAAGGAAAATACTTTAACAAGTTTATTGTTACCTTTCATAAAAATTTCCTCCTTTTTTAAATATAATTTTTATTTATAGATATAACCTAATTTAAGTTAATTTTATTACATATATTTTAAATATTTTTAAAATTTATCACTCAAAATAATATAAAAAAAGGAACTGTTGCTACCTGATGGTATCAGCTTTGCAACAGCTCCTTATTGTTTTATTTTATTGATTTTTTAAATCTTGCTGCTAAAATCACAAGCCCTATAGCGCTAATTGTCAATATAGTATATACGAATACTAAAGGATTGTAATTTGTTTCGCCAGTTACTGGTAAATAATATTCACCTGAACCTATTGGTTCATAAACCTCTTCGCTCTTATTGCCATTTTTATCTTCTTCATGAGCACTTACATCATATCCTGCTATAAGAGCTCCTGAAGGTACATTTACTGACCATCTTCCATCTGCTCCAACTGTAATTGAAACTTGTCTTCCATTAGGGAATGTCACAATCACTTTATTTCCTGGAGTACCAAAACCATTTATTTTGCTGTCAGTATCCTTAACTGGTCCAATTATTGTAGGTTTTAGCGGATAATTTTTAACAGTTATCTGTGTTGGATTTCCTGGGTTACCATCTTTATTTTTTTCAATTGCAGTAACTCTATCTCCAGGTTTTAAATTAGTTCCAGACGGCACATCTGCTCTCCAATTGCCATTATTATCTACTAGTATATCCCTTACAACTTTTCCATCTGGGAATGTGACATCTATTTTATTTCCTGGTGTACCTTTTCCTGTAATTTCTCTATCTCCTGGTGTTATTGGATCTATTATTGGAGTTGGTACTGAAGTATCAATTACATTTCTACTTGCTTCATCACTCTTATTTCCATTTTTATCTTCTACATGAGCTTTAATTTCATCACCTGGTTTTAACACTACTCCAGGAGGTACTGGTACTTGCCATTTTCCATCTGGTCCTATTGGTGCAGTCTTCTTAGTTCCGTCTGGGAATGTCACTACTATCGTCTTTCCTGGCTCTCCTGTTCCTGTTATTGTAGTATCTGTTGGTGTTATTGGCCCATTTATTTGTGGAGTTTTTGGCATATCTCCTACCACTTCAGTTATAGGATCTCCTTTAGGTCCACCTGGTCTTTCTTCTGTTACTTTAACTTTATCTCCTGGTTCTAATATTACTCCTGGTGGAACTGGGACCTTCCAAGTACCATCATCGCCTACTGTTCCTTCTCCCTTTGTTCCATCTGGGAATGTCACTTCAATCTTATCTCCAGGATCTCCTCTTCCTGTTATATCCTTATCTCCTGGTGTTATCGGATCTACTTCTGGAGCTGGCTTATTAGGATCTATCACTCTTTCTTTATCTTCTGGGCTCTTATTTCCATTCTTATCTTCTACATGAGCTTTAATTTCATCACCTGGTTTTAACACTACTCCAGGAGGTACTGGTACTTGCCATTTTCCATCTGGTCCTATTGGTGCAGTCTTCTTAGTTCCATCTGGGAATGTCACTACTATCGTCTTTCCTGGATCTCCCTTTCCTGTTATCGTAGTATCTGTTGGTGTTATTGGTCCATTTATTTGTGGAGTCTTTGGCATATCTCCTACTACTTCAGTTATAGGATCCCCTTTAGGTCCGCCTGGCTTTTCTTCTGTTACTTTAACCTTATCTCCTGGTTCTAATATTACTCCTGGTGGAACTGGGACCTTCCAAGTGCCATCATCGTCTACGGTTCCTCCTCCTTTTGTTCCATCTGGGAATGTCACTTCAATCTTATCTCCAGGATCTCCTCTTCCTGTTATATCCTTATCTCCTGGTGTTATCGGATCTACTTCTGGAGTCGGCTTAGTAGGGTCGA
>JAVBPQ010000080.1:0-26412 GCA_031549525.1 Clostridiaceae bacterium
TGGAGGAGCTGTTCATTTGTGGGAGGGGGAAAGAAATTGATAATTGCTGGTAGTTCATGAAGATCCTTTAGAGGGATGTAGTCAAATTTTTGAAAGAAGTTAATACCATCTTTAGAGTTAGATTCTTTTATTAAATCTTGCCTTTTCTCTTCATTCTCAAGGAGCTTTTCTTCACCTAAATTAACATCTACTCCAGCATGTTTTAAAGCTTTTTGGACTAATTCATCATTGTAGGTTACATCTATTATGGTAGTTCCATCTTCAATTTTACTTATAGTAACACCATCTTTATTTTTAATGATTTTATCAATATTATTTTCTTTTTTCATAATGATCTCCTTATATTGCAGTATCTGTATTATATGTATAATCAAACTGATGAGAAAAAAGAATAAAAATTTTAATTTTTCTGATAATAAAAGTTAATATTTATTTGTAAATTTACACTAAAGAAAACATATGATAATACTATTATTTATTAATATTTTAAAGATAATCAAATATCCGAAAATGTAATAAAATACAAAAAAATATAGAAAACAATTAAATATTTAGTATGTTTTTTAAAGAATAATAGTTTATTTAAAAAGATCAATGATGTATAATATTTATTAATAAAATAATGGAGGAATTATATGAAAAACTTATGTAAAAATATTATTAATTTACTACTTATTGTTGTAATGTCTTTGGGAATGATGGTTAGTGTTTATGGGAGTGAATTAGTACTTAAAAGCAATATTGATAGAGATTATAAAAATATAGCAGCATTTAAATTGGTTGACGAAATAATAAAAAAAGGCAGCACTATTAATTCTAATAATAAAACTGGTAGAAATTTAGAAGATACTGAATTTAATTTTTTACTTCCAGATAGCACTTTATATAATGGCAATATGGATATAGGGGATAAATTAGGAGTTGCTGAGGTTGGGCCATTTAAAATTGTAGTTAGTTTTTCTGATAATACTGCAACAGGAGACTATTTTATACATATAAAAGATACCAATTGTGTTTACACTCCAAATTTATATTTATATGCTGAAAACTTTGACATGGATATCAATCAATTAGCAACAATAACAAAAAATGATATTAAAGTTCAATCTAAGGTAAAATCATGGAGAAATAATGGAACATGGTTAGAACTAAAGGATATAAGTGTAGCTGATTTAACAGATTTAAAAAAAGCTAAGCTAGGAGATGAAATTTCTATAGCTATAACTGCTACTACTCCAAATGGACAATATACTGTAACTAAAACAGTAAAAATAACTGTTGCTGGTCAACTTGTTCAAAAACCAAATAAACCAACAATAAACAAAATAGAAGAAGGTGCAACAGTAATAAAAGGAAAAGGCGAACCTAATGCTATAATAACTGTAACATTCCCAAATAATGAAATAAAAACAACAACTGTATTACCTGATGGAACATGGTCAGTTGAAAATCCAGCTACAGTAACATTGGTTATAGATGATATAGTAAAGGTTAAGCAGACTATAGATAATAAAACAAGTGACGAAGCCACAAAACAAGTTGTAGTAGTATCTGAGGTTGAAAGAAGTCCTCTAGTATTAAATGAGATTAAACAATATGATACCACAATAAAAGGTGAAGGTACTAAAAACGATATAATAGAAATTTACATAAACAACATTTTAGTAGGAGAGGCTACAGTAAACAAAAGTGGTGCATGGAAATTTTCAGTACCTGAAGGTATGATTTTAAAAGCTAGCGATAAAGTAAAAGTTAAAGTTAAAGGTGATAGTATTGAGGAGAAGGATACTGTGGTCACATTATCTGTTCCACAATCACCGTCTGGAACTATTTCCATGTATACACCATCATCACCTAGCACATCAAATGCTGGAGCCAAAGATCCATTTGTATACAATACAACTTCAGCTCCAAAAAAGCAAGCTGATGATTCTGTAAAAGAAACATTAAAAGGGAAAGCAACAACCACTACTAAAAAGACATTAAATGCTGTTATTTATGCTAAAGACATCAATTTAAAAGCACGCGAAGCTTTTAGCATAATGAAGGGCGTTACTGCGCTTGATGATGGAGGAAATGGGAAAGATCTCACAAAGAATATAACAGTAAAAGGATCAGTAAACACATCAAAACCAGGTGCTTATATTTTAACATACACAGTTACTGGCGAAAATAAAGTAACTGTTTCAAGAAAGATAAGAGTAGTAGTTGCTTAAATTTAAAAAATTTTAAATTGCTATATAGACTAATTAAACAACCTATATGGCAATTTTTTTAACTTTTTGTTGAAATTATTTAATCTTATAAATATAATTTAAATTGTGTAATAATAATTTTTATTATATTAAATTGGGGGAGATTTTTATTGTTTTTTCAAAATGTAATTTATTTATTTGGTGGAGTTGGCCTCTTTCTATTTGGAATGAAGCTCATGGGAGATGGGCTTGAAAACTATGCAGGAAGCAGATTAAAAAATATCTTAGAAAAGCTTACTTCGAATAAAATTATGGGAATACTAGTTGGAGCACTTGTCACAGGAATAATTCAATCAAGTGGTGCAACAACAGTTATGGTAGTTGGATTTGTAAATGCAGGACTCATGAATCTATATCAAGCAACCAGCGTCATAATGGGAGCAAACATTGGAACAACAGTTACAGGACTTTTGGTATCATTTAGAATAATGGAATATACGCCAATTGCGATTGCAATTGGTGGAGGTATTGCCCTCTTTTCTTCAAAAGCTAAGACAAAAGAATTAGGGAATATCTTATTAGGGTTTGGAATACTATTCTTAGGTATGCAAATAATGGGAAGCTCCATGAAACCACTTGCAGAATCAGACAGCTTTAAAAACATAATACTCTTTATGAGCAACAACTGGTTCTTAGGAATAATAGTAGGTGCTGTAGCTACTGCAGCTATTCAAAGTTCTTCAGCTACAACAGGACTTTTGATAACTCTTGTAAATACAGGAGTAGTTGGTATGAATTTAGTTTTGCCTATCATATTTGGTTGTAATATAGGCACATGCGTTACTGCTATGCTATCCAGCATAAATACATCAAATGCAGCTAAAAAATCAGCTATTATTCACTTGTTATTCAATTCACTAGGGACAATAATATTTCTTCCATTAATACCTGTTTTGATAAATATTGTAGGTTATCTTTCACCAGGAGATTATGGAAGACAAGTGGCTTATTGCCATATAATCTTTAACATTTCAAATACTATAATATTGTATCCTTTTATTGGAAGTTTGGTGTCGCTATCTAATAAAATAGTAAAAGGAGAAGATGAAGAGGATATAATGACTCTTAAATATATAGACAAGAGATTTTTAGGAACTCCTCAAATTGGGCTTAGCCAATCATATAAAGAAGTTTTAAGGATGGCAAATATAGCAAAAGACAGCCTTAGTTTTTCAATTGATTCCTTTTTAAATAGAGATGATAAGATGATTAAAAAAGTTTATGAACTTGAAAAACTAATAAATATGCTTGATAAAGAGATAACAGACTACCTTGTGCGTGTTTCTTCAAAGACCTTTAATGATGATGATCATGAGAAGATAACAAATTTATTCCACATAATAAATGATTTAGAAAGAATAGGCGATCATGCTGAGAATATAGCAGATCTTAGCATGGAAGTGTGCGGAAAGAATATAAATATATCAAAACCAGCCTTAGAGCAGGTAAAACACATGTTTGATGAGGCTATAAAGGTACTTATAGATGCAATTGAATGTTTTGAGACTGTAGATGAGAATAAATTACATACTGTACTAAGCACAGAAGCATACATAGATAGGCTAGAGAGAGAATATAGGGAGAGCAATATAAAAAGGCTCAATAATGGTGAATGCACTGCTGATGAATCTACTATTTTCTTAGATATAATAAGCAATATTGAAAGAGTAAGTGACCACTGTACAAACGTTGCAGAACATGCCTTAAATGTTTAATTTAAATTTAGTAATAAAAAAACTGTTTTTTGAGAACTCTATAAAATAGATGTTATAGATTTTTTGGAGGAAGATATGAAAAAAATAGTTGTTTTATTGTTAACATTGGTTTTTGTAGTTTTTAATATTACAACAACTTTTGCAGAGGAAAAAAAGGCAGAATGTGAATGCAAAAAGATAATATTGATAGATCCAGGACATGGAGGAAGAGATGGTGGTGCTGTCTCTAAGAAAAAAACCATAGAAAAAGATATAAATTTAATAATAGGTAAAAAATTAAAAGAGCTATTAAATCAAAAATATACAGTATCTATGACAAGAGAAGATGATATAAGCTTGCATGAAGAGGGAACTAAAAAGAGCAAAAAGCATCGAGATCTTGTAAACAGAAGAAAAATGATAGATGATATTAAATGTGACTTATTTATAAGCATCCATCTAAATAAATTTAACAATGAGAATGCGAGAGGCGTTCAAGCATATTACGCAAATAACGATAACAGCAAGATATTTGCAGAGTTTCTAACGAGAAATTTTTCAGAAACAACAGGAGGTAAAGGCAGAACTCCTAAGGTAAATGATAATTTTATCGTACTTAAAGATATAGATTCAATACCTGCTGTAATATTTGAATGTGGATTTTTATCAAATAATGAGGATGATGAGCTTTTAAATAAAGATGAATATCAGACCACTCTTGCTAAGATAATGGAAAAATCCATAGATGAATATTTTGGGATTAATAATCCACAACAATAACTATTTATAATTTAGGATGAAAATTTTAAAAAAGGGATGTTTAGTCCCTTTTTTGTTTAAGCTGAGTCTTCAAAGATTGTATCGTTAGTATTTAATTCCTTAGTATGTAATTCCTTTTCAGATGCTGCTACAACTACGGAGCAAGCTATATCTCCTGCAACATTTACTGATGTCCGAATCATCTCTGATATCCTGTCAACACCCATTATAATTGCAACACCCTCTACAGGAAGACCAACAGATTGCAATATCATACCAAGTACTACAACACCTATTCCAGGAACCCCTGCTGCACCAATTGAAGCTAAAATTGCATATACACCTATAGTAATAAGCTGAGAAAGGCCTAAATTTATTCCATATATATTTGCAATAAATAGTACACAAATTGTTTGACCAGCAGCAGTTCCATCCATATTTACAGTAGCACCAAGGGGTATTATAAAACTTCTTATTGAATCAGGAACTCCAAGCTTTTTAGAGCTTTCTAAGGTGATAGGAACAGTGGCAGATGAGCTTGAAGTAGTAAAAGCAAATATTATAGCTGGTATAGCAGCTATAAAAAAATCTATAGGATTTGTTTTACCTAAAAGTTTAACAGTAGTTGAGTAAACGATTACAGCATGTAAAATACAAGCAAGATAAACAGCTATGAGAAGGCTAAGTAAAGGCAATAATACTTTAGGGCCATTTGTTGCAATAACAGGAGTCATAAGTGCAAAAACAGCAAATGGAGCAAGCTTGATTACACCGCCAACGATTGTATACATAATTTCTGCAAGACCATTTATAACTTCTTTAAAAACAGTTGCTTTTTCTCCAACTATTGCAATTCCACCTCCGATAAATAGTGCAAAGAAAATAACTTGAAGCATATTGCCTTGAGCCAAAGCATTAAATGGGTTTACAGGTATAATATCTAGTAAAGTATCTATAATATTTGGTGATTCTTTAATTTCAACTGTTGTAATATCTGAGGGAATGCTTATCCCACTTCCTACATTTAAAAATAAACCTATTGAAATGCCAATAGTAGCAGCACATGCAGTTGTTAAAAGAAAATATGCAATTGTCTTTCCGCCAATGCGCCCAATTTTTCTAATATTGCCTAATCCACAAGCACCCATGACAAGGGATGAAAATACAAGAGGAACTATCACCATTTTAATTAAATTGATAAACAAGGTACCAAAGGGTTTGATATAATTATTTGCAATATCTGGAACATCTTGTAAACAAAGACCAGCTAGTATGCCTAGAAATAGACCAATAAGTATCTTTAGAGAAAGGGATAACTTTTTTTTCATAAAATATACCTCCCTTATATGATGTAGTTAAATTTATTATATAATATCTAAAGCAGTACGACAATAATATATTTCACCACAATCATAAATCTAATACTTAAGGGAGTTTATTGTAAGTTGTTGACATTGACTTATTTTTGATAAAAATTTTAAAAGGGATGTTTAGTCCCTTTTTTATGTAAATTTAAGCTTCAATAGCTGTATTTTTAGTATTTAATTCCTTTTCGGAGGCTGCTATAACTACAGAGCAAGCTATATCTCCTGTTACATTTACTGATGTTCGAGCCATATCTAATATCCTTTCAACGCCCATTATAATTGCAACACCTTCTAGGGGAAGACCCACAGACTGCAATACCATACCAAGCATTACAGTACCTGCTCCAGGTACACCTGCTGTACCGATTGAAGCTAAAGTTGCAGATAAGACTACAGTAATGAGTTGAGAAAAACTTAAGTTTATTCCATATACAGTTGCAATAAATAGGACACAAATCCCTTGAAAAGCAGCAGTTCCATCCATATTTACAGTAGCACCAAGAGGGAGTACAAAACTTCTTATTGAGGCAGGCACTCCGAGTTTTTTAGAGCTTTCTAAAGTGAAAGGAAGAGTAGCAGAGGAGCTTGCAGTAGTAAAAGCAAATGCCATAGCTGGTGCTGCAGCTTTAAAAAAGTTTATAGGATTTGTTTTACCTAAAAGTTTAACAGTACTTGAATAAACGATTACAGCATGCAAAATACAAGCTAGGTAAACAGCTACAACAAGACCAAGTAAAGGCAACAATACTTTAGGTCCATTTGTTGCAACAACAGGTGTCATAAGTGCAAATACAGCAAATGGAGCAAGTTTCATTATACCACCAATAATTGTATACATAATTTCTGCAAAACCATTCATAACTTCTTTAAAAACAGCAACTTTTTCTCCAAGCATTGCAATTCCACCTCCAATAAACAGCGCAAAGCAAATAACCTGAAGCATATTTCCTTGAGCTAAAGCATTAAATGGATTTACAGGTATAATATCCAGTAAAGTAGTTATAATATTTGGTGCCTCTTTAGCTTCAGCTTTTGCAATATCTGATGGGATGCTTATCCCATTTCCTACGTTTAAAAGTGAGCCTATTAAAAGTCCAATAATAACAGCACATGCAGTTGTTAAAAGAAAATATGCAATTGTCTTTCCGCCAATACGTCCAATTTTTCTAATATCGCCTAACCCACAAGCACCCATGACAAGAGATGAAAACACAAGAGGAACTATAACCATTTTAATTAAATTAAGGAATAAGGTGCCAAAGGGTTTGATATAATTATTTGCAATATCTTGAGCACCTTGTAAACAAAGACCTGCTAGTATACCTAAAAAGAGACCAATGAGTATTTTTAAAGAAAGGGATAATTTTTTTTTCATAAAATATACCTCCTTGATATTATTTAAATTTATTATATAATAGCTAAAATATTACGACAATAATAAAAACATATTTTTGAACATATGATAAATTTTATGTGTATATTTTTTTAAAGTGCATATTTTAATGTAAAAGTACTTTTTATATTTATAAAGGCATAAAGATGATATAATATAAAAAGCTAAGGATAAACCAACTAAAAAATATAAAAAATGGGTTTTTGTGCAAGATGATTTTAAAACTCTAAATAATTATTTAGAGATAAAAACTCTTAAATTAGCTTAAATTTCTTATAAATAACGTTTAAAATAATTTTATCAATTTTAAACCTTTTAAGTGAATATATTTCTCTTAAAGTAAGTATAAGCTTATAAATCTATAAACAAATATTTACTTAGAAATATTTTATGAAAAAAATTGTAAGTTAATTTAATTAAAAAACCTAAGTAAAGAATTAAGAAATTGGAATTATGGTTATAATTAGTTAAAAATTAGTACGTTGAACATTTTAATATTTTAATTATAATAGTTATTGTATATTTTAAAAAATTTGGGGGTTATGTTTTATGGTTCAAAAATTAGATAATTTGGAATTTTTTAATATGCTCGAAAATGCCAACTCTCCAGTTGTTGTAGATTTTTTTGCTTCATGGTGCAAACCATGTAAGGAGATGGAGAATGTTTTTTTGCAAGTATCAGAAGAATTGAATAATAAAATAGATTTTTATAAAGTAAATGTAGAGAATAATCAATCCATTGCATCAAGATATCATGTTGTAAATATACCTGCTTTTTTAGTGTTTAAAAACGGTGAAGTTATAGACAAATTTACTGGAAAAAAGAGTAAAGAAGAGTTGATTGAAAATATTGAAAGATATATTTAAAAGGTAAGTTTGAACTTACCTTTTCTCTTTATTCATTTCATCTATGAATGTATCTACAAAAGTATCCACATTATTTAAAAGTGAGAATTGTATAGATTTAAATTTGCATTGTTGATATAAAAAGATAAGATCATTTTTGATCTTTAACAATTCTGCTGCAGATTCTTCTGTATATGTATCCCTAAATAAAAATTGCATCGTATTATAAAGGTCGATATTTTTTAAAATTGCATCTAGTAAATTTTTTTGGCTATCTTTATATCTTTCATTTACAGGCATTTCCTCAAGCTCAGTAGCTATTTCGCTAAGACCATCTATGGATTCTGATAGGGTATTGCCTAAGGCGGTTCTATTTAAAGAATTATTCTCTTCAACATATACAATCTGTGCTTTAGAGTTTATCTCATTTACTTTAGTGTAAAATTCAGAAATTTTTTTTATGTACTTGTCATCTATACCTTTATTAAAGTAATCATAAGCTGAGTTAAATATGTTGCTTAGATTGCCAAATAACATGACTATAAATATTATAAATATAAACCATTTAATTACAGAAAAAACCAATTTTAATTTCATTTTAATCGCTCCTAATGTTGATGAAAAAATATTGTTTTAAAATCTAATAGTCATTATACATTATACCATAAAAAAATTTTTTTTACTCTTTATTAAAAAACTCCTTTTAGTTATAATTAAAGATGATACTAATTTTTGAGGTGAATCAATTGGGATTTTTATCAAATATCGGCGAAAATATTTCTAAATTTTTAAATGATGTAATACTAGACGCAATTTACAATATCACTTTTTTAGAAATAGTCGATATTTTAGTAGTTTCTTATATTTTATACAGATTATACAAAATAATAAAAGAAACAAGAGCTGAACAATTACTAAAAGGCGTAGCTTTTATCTTAACTTTAATGTTTTTAAGCCAAGTACTTGGATTGAATACATTATATTGGATTATTCAATCTGCTATCACAATAGGGCTTATATCTGTTGTAATAATATTTCAGCCTGAAATCAGAAGGACTTTAGAACATCTTGGAAGAAGCACATTTAGAGATAGCTTGATATTTCAAAATAGTGATGAAGCGCTTGAAAAAATAGTGAATGAAATAATTACAGCAGTGGATAATATGTCTAAAGCTGAAGTAGGAGCTCTCATTGCAATAGAGCAGAGTACGGGTTTAAGCGAGATAATAAAATCTGGTATACAACTTGACGCTAAGATTTCATCAGGCCTTTTAGAAAACATTTTTGTAGTAAACACTCCATTACATGATGGTGCAGTGATAATTAAAAATGATAGGATTGCAGCAGCAGCATGTTTTTTACCTTTAACTCAAAATGAGAATTTAAATAAAAAGCTTGGAACAAGGCATAGAGCTGGTATTGGTCTTTCAGAAAACTCTGATGCCATTGTGATAATAGTTTCTGAAGAAACTGGAACTGTATCCCTCGCTATAAATGGAAATATAACGAGAAATTATGATAAAAATAGATTAAAAGAAATTCTTTTAAAAATACTCATAATGAGAAGGGTTAAGAATTTAGAGCTTAGAGAGAAGGTGAGGAACATATGGAAAGTAAATCTTCCAAGCTTTCTAAGAAAGAAATAATGATCAGGATAGTTTGCGTTGTAATAGCCTTTATTTTATGGCTTTATAGATATAATACTGAAAATTCTGAAAGAACAGTTAGTATATATGGTGTTCATGTTAAAGTATTAAATCCAGATGTATTAAATGAAAAAAATCTCATGTATGCAAATACTGACAAGGATATAACAGCTAATATAAAAGTCAGAACAACTGATGCAGGAACTCCCTTAGCAAATCAATTTAGCATAGAGCTTGACCTAAAAGGAAAAGTCTTAAAAGCTGGTAGAAATTTGCTAGAATTTACTATCACAAGTTGGCCAGATTTTGTTTCTATTCCAAATACTGTAGGTACATTAAATGTAGATTTAGTTGAAAAGGCCCAAGTTCAAAAGGATATAACAGTTATACCTATTGGAGAGCCTGCAAAGGATTATTTATATCTTGGCACTGTTATAAAAGGTGGAACTGCAGTTAAAGCTGTAGGACCAAAGGACATAATAAATAGCATAGATAAGATAGGTTTCTTTGTAACCCTCACTGATTTAGAAGAGGATTATAATTTTGAGTCTGAAACATTAAATGCCTATGACAAGGATGGAAATATAATAGATGATAAGAGCATATTTATTTCTCCAGATAAAGTAGTTGGATATGCAAAAATATCTAAGACAAAGATAGTGCCTGTGAAAATAAAAGAAAAAGGTAGCATATCATCTGATTTGCAGATAAATTCAAAGTCTTTAGATATAACAGAGGTTAAGATAACAGGCAGCAAAGATTTATTAGATAACACAACTGAAATTTATACAGATGCTATAGATCTATCAAAAATAACCGAGGTAAATAAAGTAAATAATGTAAAATTGACAATACCAGAAGGAATTTTAATTGTAAAGGAAGAGGATGGCAAGCAGAAAGCTGTTGATGAGGTAGAAGTAAATGTGGCTTACAATATTTCTAAGCTAGTCACTAAGAACTTACCACCACTAGATGTCAATATAAACAATTTAGATCCAGCTTATAAAGCCCAGCTTAATCCAAATAAAGTATCTGTTATATTGAGTGGAAAACAAAGCTATATTGATGATTTAGGTGATAATGATGTAACTGTTAATGTGGATCTTAGCAATTTAACAGAAGGAACCCATCAAGTACCTATTAAAGTTAACGTTCTTGGAGATATAAAGGATCATATAAAGATTGAATCTGTGGGACAGGAAAAGATCGAAGTTATAATTACCAGAAATTAAATTGAATGGTTAGTATGATTAATTTTGTGCACAATAAGAAAATAAGATATAGTATACGAATAACGAAAACTGTAACATTTAGAAAGCAGCTTAAAATAAACTAAAAAGAAATAGAATTTAACAACTTTGTTACAGTTTTTATATTTATGAGTTAATTTTTTAAAAATAGAAACTGTTGTAAATTTTTAAATAAAAACAAGCGAGGGGTTATATGTATAGATTATTAGCTATAAATCCAGGTTCAACATCTACTAAAATTGGTGTTTTTGAAAATGAAGATGCCATATTTATTGAAAAAGTTAATCATAGTACTGAAGAAATAAATATGTTTAAAAGAGTATCAGATCAATTTGAGTTTAGATTAAAAAACATTTTAGAGATACTAAGAAATAGAAATTTTGATTTAAAAACGTTAGATGCAATTGTTGCAAGAGGAGGACTTTTAAAGCCTTTAGAGAGTGGAACTTATAATATAAATGCTTTAATGATCTCCCATCTTAAAAATGGAAATTATGGACATCATGCATCAAACCTTGGTGGGATCATTGCAAAGGAACTTTCTTTAAAGCTTAATGGTTTACCATGTTTTATTGTAGATCCTGTTGTAGTTGATGAGATGGAAGATTGTGCAAGAGTATCTGGGCTTTTAGATATTGAAAGAAGGAGTATTTTTCATGCTCTAAATCAAAAAGCTGTAGCTAAAAGATATGCAAAGGAAAATAATATACCTTATGATAAATTAAATTTGATTGTTGCTCATATGGGAGGTGGGATATCTGTAGGAGTTCATAGATTAGGAAGGGTAGTAGATGTAAATAATGCACTAGATGGTGAAGGACCTTTCTCACCAGAAAGAAGCGGAGGGCTTCCTACAGGAGATCTTGTTAGACTATGCTTTAGTGGAAAATATCAAGAGGATGAGATCATAAAGAAGTTATCAGGAAAAGGTGGTATGGTTTCGTATTTAAATACAAATGACTTAATTTCAGTAATGGAAAGAGTAAAATTAAATGATAAAAAATATAAGAGGATATATGAAGCTTTTATATACCAAATTGGCAAAGAGATAGGAAAATGCGCTGCAGCTTTAAAAGGAAATGTGGATGCAATAATTTTAACAGGGGGCATAGCATACAGCAATGAAGTTGTAGAAGGCATAAAAGATATGGTAAGGTTTATTTCCAAAGTTGTAGTGTATCCTGGTGAAGATGAGATGCTTGCCCTAACTCAAGGCGCCTTAAGAGTATTAAATGGTGAGGAAAAAACTAAAGAATACATATAAATAAAAAGGAGATCAATTGATGAGTAGAATATTTGGAACAGATGGTGTAAGAGGGATTGCAAATAAGGATTTGACAGTAGCTCTTGCCTATAAGTTAGGAAGAGCAGGAGCTCATGTTTTAACAAATGGGAGTCATAGACCTAAAATATTGATTGGAACAGATACAAGAGTATCTAAAGATATGTTAGAATCAGCTTTATCCTCTGGAATAATGTCAGTAGGTTCAGAGGTTATGGTCATAGGAGTTGTCCCTACACCTGCAGTTTCATATCTTGTTAAAAAATATAATTTTGATGCAGGCATCATGATATCTGCATCTCATAACCCTGCAGAATATAACGGAATAAAATTTTTTGATTCAAATGGCTATAAATTACAAGATGAAATAGAAGATAAAATTCAATATTTTATTGAAGAAGCTTTTGATGAGATTCCATATCCTACTGGGCATGAAGTTGGCAAAAAGGTGTATTCAGAAGATGCTATTTTAGATTATGAAGAACACCTTAAATCTACTATTGATGTTGACCTTGATGGAGTAAAGATTGCATTAGATTGTGCTAATGGATCAGCTTATAGGATTGCAGAAGAAGTATTTAAATCACTTAAAGCTAAAGTATATATCATGGGAAATAAGCCAGATGGGAATAATATAAATTTAAATTGCGGTTCCACCGATTTAAAAGAATTACAAAAATTTGTAGTAGAAAATGAATGCAATGTAGGCTTTGGTTATGATGGTGATGCAGATAGATGCCTTTGCGTGGATGAAAATGGGAATATAGTAAATGGTGATTTTATCATGGCTATTTGCTCAGAGTATTTAAAAAAGATAGGAGAACTAAATAAGAATACCTTGGTATCCACTGTCATGAGCAATTTAGGTCTTTTAATAGGACTTAATAAGCTAGGCATTAAGATCATATATACTAAAGTAGGAGATAGATATGTCCTTGAAGAGATGTTAAAGGAAGGATATTCTATAGGAGGTGAGCAATCAGGTCATATCATTTTTTTAAAGTATTCAAATACAGGAGATGGAATTTTAACTTCATTGCAATTATCTAAAATATTAAAATATACTAACTCTAAGCTTAGTAAGCTTGCAAATATCATAAAGGAATATCCTCAAGTTTTAGTAAATATTGTGGTTAAAGAAGATAAGAAAAATATTTATAAAGAAGATAAAGATATATTAAATAAAATAAAAGAGGTTGAAGATATTCTTTTAGATAAAGGAAGAGTATTAGTAAGAGCATCGGGCACAGAACCACTTATAAGGGTTATGATAGAAGGGGAAAATAAAGAAAAAATAGAAGAGTATGCTCAGATGATTTGTAAACTCATAGAAGAAAAATCTAAATAATAATTTCATAGCTAGAAATAAGGCTAACTTCAATGTATAATTAATGTAATTAATTAGACTTCGATGATACGATATCATATATGCATTTTTTAGAAAATGGATTTATAATATTTATAGTGAGGAGAAAGAATATGGCAAAAAAGAAAAGCTTAAGCAAGGGAGCCACATTAAAAAAGTTCAGTGGCAAAGGTGAAAAGATAGTAAAGAAAACATGGTATGACAAATTAAATGAGAAAGTTGATTTAACAAAGTATGCAGTTCCTATTTGGAGTATTGGTGTTGGTTTATTTTTATTTTTACTTATGTTTTTTATAAATGGTTGGCAATATGGATTAGTTATATCCATTCCTTCTGCTGTGTTGATAGGTATAGCAGTACACGTAATAAATAAATGATAATTATGGCATTAATTACTGATTGCGCAGAGCATAAAGTAAGTAATGCTTTTATTTTAATAGGAGAAAAAGACAACTATGTATATAAATTATTTGATAATATGCATAATTTTAATGGTGTGTGGTAATTTTCTAAAATACTATAATAAACCTCAGGTTGTAGGTAAAACTGAAGATAAAAAATCTCCTGATGAAATAAAGTTCGTAAAGGATTTAGGCTTTTTATTTTTATTTTATGGTTGGATTTATTTGATAATAGTAATGATATATATGATCTTTAAAAATGATAGCATTCAGGTAGTAGGGAATTTAATTCCATATTTTTTTTGTAATATCTATAATATTATTAATTTTATATAATCATAAAGATAAAAATATATTTAAATCTAAAAAAATATTTTTATTAATTGGAGGAATCCTCCTTGTGATGACCATGTTCAGTATTTTTGATAATTATATCTCAATTCCTAATGAAATTTCAGTAAATGGTACAGTATTATCTATAAAAGGTATTTATGGTATGGATGTGAATTTAAAAGATATAGATAAGGTAGATATTTTAGATGAGGTTGTAATTGAGAAAAATATATTTGGAATAAAGACAAACAAGTCTATAAAAGGGAGATTTCAAGAGCTACACTTAGGAGAAATAACTGCATATCTTGAAAATGAGCATAATGTTGTTGCGGTGTTTTTAAATGATGATAAAATTTTATGTATCAATTTTAAAAATAAAAACAATACCGATTTATTTTATGAAGTTTTAAAATCAAAAATTGAAAACAACAAAAAGTGAATTTATTTAAAAAAAAGAGCGTTTATGGTAAAATGTGGATAACTTATTTTAAATTATGTGAATAATTTTTTTTAAGTATGATTACAACTAGAATAGAACTTATTCACAAATTGTGGATAATTTGTGGATAACTGTGGAAAGTGAAAAAAATTTATGTAAAAAGTCATATTAGTTAACTTACCAGCATATATTAATTTGGTAATTTATGTTGTAATAGTTAAAAATTATAGAGTTATAATTTATAATTTAGAGATTAATAAAAATTTATACCATAATATGTTAATATGTGTAAATATATTATAAGTTATAAAGTTTAGAATATATCATTAACTAATTATATGTATGCATGATGATTATAATTACTAAATATAAAAAATAACAACTTATCAGTTTTTAATTTGATAAGTTGCTATTTTTATAATAGTATAATTCTTTAGCTATATTATTATAGCTTTCTCATTTGTTTATTAAATTAAAAATAGATAAGCAAATAGCTTCAATAGCCTTATAGCTTTGCTGCTTTGCATAGATTGAATTTGAACACAGATAGAAATCTTTGGTGTCATATTTTATTTTTTTATTTTCACATATATCTATTATTGAAAGATATATAGGAACTTCGTGACTTATATTTCCAAGGCTTAAAGGATAATTTAAGTAAGCTTTTTCTTTAAAGTCTATTATGCCGCTTTGCTTTAAATTTGTTATTAAGATTTTTTTTAAAGTTTGGTCATTTTTAAGCTCACAATAGGGCATATTATAATAATTTGATTTTATTTCTAAATGTGATAAATTAGAATTTATATATTGTGTAAGGCTACATTCTAAATTCTTAAGGCTAAAAAACTCATCGCTTCTTAATTCAATATTGAAAATAGAATCTTCTGATGAATTTTTTAGCTCAATATTATAGATAGATATATCTTTTAGAGATTTTATAAAATTCATTATGAGGTTTAAATCATCTTTTAAAATACTATTTACATTTTTATTTGAAAATGTAATACTTAAAGAAAGACTAGATGGTGTCGCTAATTCCTCATAATTATCTGTATATGGCATTATGGAAAACATATAATTGATATCTTTAAAGGCCCCTTGTTTTAATAATGTAATCTTTGTTCCACTTATACATTCACCTGAACATCCAAATATATTTATACTTCCCTTTAGATTTTTCGATAATTTTGACATCAGTATACCACTTGAACACATGATTGCAGCAGCTAAGTTATTAGCTTTTGTGTGTCCATCACAACTTGCATCCATATCAAATATAAGTGCAACCTTAGGGTGACCAGAGCCTATTTTAGCAAAAAATGAATTTTTTGTTTCTAAAAAATCTTTTTCAAATTTAAATTCATATTTTCCTAGTTTATCACATAAAAAATTTGAACATTGCTTTTCTTTAAAAGATAATTCAGGATTTAGATATAAAAAATTAAAAATCTCCTCAAACTCAGGTTTTAAAATCGAGAAATTTGAATGTATCTCATGAATCAACATTGCACCTTCTTTCTTACTTAAGCTTATTATTTGAGTATTTTATAAAATAATACTAAAAATTTTAAGATTTACAATCTAACTTTAAATGCCTAAAATGCTATATTTATGGTATAATAATAACAAATTTAAATGGAGGATTTTATGGAGGATTTACCACTCATAAATGCTATATTAAAGCATATAAAAAATGATAAAATAAGCTTCTCAATGCCTGGCCATTTAAACGGAAGAGGTTTTAATACTAAATATGGAGATTTTATACTTTCAGATCCATTTAAATTTGACTTAACAGAGAGTGAAGCTTTAGATAATTTACATAATCCTAAATCATCTATAAAAAAAGCTTTAGAAAAATTAAGAGATTATTATGGTTCGTACAAATCTTATTTTATTTTAAATGGCTCAAGCTGCTCAAACTTCATAGCAGGATTTTCCTGTTTTAATGAGGGTGATGAAGTTCTAATAGAAAGAAGTAGTCATATTTCGATATATAATCTTATGAAGATAAGAAGATTAAAGCCTGTATATTTTGAGAGGGAGCTTCATAAAAAATATGGCATATATTTATCAATAAACATAGATAAATTAAAAAAGAAAATAGATGAACACCCAAACCTTAAGGGCATATTTTTAACATACCCTACTTATTTTGGAAGCATTTCAGATATTGAAGAAGTTATCTCTTATGCTAAATCTAAAAATATATACACCATAATAGATTCAGCACATGGGGCTCATTTTGGTTCTCACCCTCTCTTGCCTAAACATGCTGTCAGTTTAAATGCTGATATAATAAGCATGAGTGCACATAAAACTCTGCCTAGCATGGGTCAAACTGCATTTTTGCATTTAAACAATCCTAGCATTGAAAAAATGGTAGATATATATTTTAATATATTTACCACAACGAGTCCCTCATATCTTATGATGGCAACCCTTGATTATTCCAGATATTTTCTTAAAAAGGATGGATATGCTTATTATGACATTCTAATAAAGAGATGCAAGTGTTTAAAAGATAAGATAAATAAAACATTGCATAAAATCCACGTCATAGATGATGATATTGACTATAAAATAGATCCTACTAGGATTAACTTATTTTCTGAATTTATCTTTGGAGAGGAATTGTACAGATATTTATTAGATGGTGGCATTATTGCAGAGATGTCTATGGGAAATGCATGTACCCTCATCATGAGCCCATTTAATGATGAAGAAGAGTTTGAAAAATTATATTTACTTTTAAGAGCTATAGATGATAAAATTACAAATAAATCAAAAATAATGACCATATCGATTCCAGAAATTCCAAATTTATATTGTAATATCTCTGAATCTTTGAATAAAGAAAATGAATACGTAGAATTAGACCTTTCAGAAAATAAGGTATGCGCAAAGAGCATATTGATATATCCTCCAGGTACTCCTATCATTGTAGAAGGTGAGATCTTTACAAAAAAGATTATAAATTATATAAAAGATAATAAAAATAGGGATATACATGGATTAACTGATGGAAAAGTGTGTATAATGAAAATATGATGGGTTAAAACATAGGGGTGATAAACCATAGGTAAATTTATAGTACTTGAAGGAATAGATGGTTCAGGTAAGACAACTCAAATGAAATATATAGATGAATTTTTATCTTTTAATAATATAAAGCATATATGCACAAGAGAACCAGGTGGAATAAAGATATCTGAAGATATAAGAGAGATAATACTAAATAAAGATAATACATCCATGGACAATAAAACAGAGGCTCTTCTTTATGCAGCATCAAGAAGACAACATCTTGTTGAAAAGATAATACCTGCATTAAATGAAGGTTTTAATGTAATATGTGATAGATTTATATATTCATCTCTTGTATATCAAGGTTATGCTAGAGGAATTGGAATAGATGAAGTATTTGATATAAACAACTTTTCAGTGGAAAATAAATTTCCAGATGTAACTATATTTATTGACATAGATATAAAGACTGCGTTAAATAGATTAACAAAGAGAAAAAATATGGATAGGCTTGATTTAGAAGGTGAAACCTTTCATAAAAAAACTTTGGAGGGCTATAAAATTGTAAGAGAAAAATATAAATTTAGAGAAATATTTGTAAATGGAGCCTTAGAAGAGAGGCTTGTATTTAAACAAATACAAGAGATACTCATTGATGAGTTAAAGATTTAAGCCTAATTAGTATATTAATTTTAAAGGAGTGATAAATATGAAATTAGTTATTGCTATAGTTCAAGATGATGATGCTTTAGATGTGATTGATAGTTTAAATGAAGGTGGTTTTAGAGTTACCAAGCTTGCTACTACAGGTGGTTTTTTAAAAGCTGGAAATACAACATTGATGATAGGTATTGATGATGAAAAGACTGATAAAGTTGTCAAGATAATAGAGGATGTTTGCAAAACAAGAAAACAGGTAGTGACACCTCCTTCCCAGGTTACAGGATCTTCAGGTGTATATGTACCATACCCAATGGAAATTAAAGTTGGCGGAGCTACAGTATTTGTAGTAAATGTAGATCAGTTTGTTAAGATTTAAGTATGTTCTTTGATGGTATTTACGGAAATGATGAAATAAAAAGACAACTTACAGAACTAGCTCTATCAGGAAATATATCCCATGCTATTATGTTTTATGGAGATGATGGTGTGGGAATGAAACAGATAGCAAAGGTAGTTGCATCTATGATGATAGGGTTAGAAAATGTAAAAGAGCACCCCGATATTTATGAATATTCCTGGCATCTTGATAAGAGGTCTCTTGGGGTTGAAGATATAAGAATTATAGTAGAAGAGATAAGTAAAAGACCTTATTTAAGTGATAAGAGGATAGTAATAATTGATGAATTTGATAAAGCAACAGATTCTGCCCAAAATGCTTTTTTAAAGACACTAGAAGAACCCAGCAAGGATAACACTATAATATTGATCGTTGAAAATTTTAAGAGCATTTTAGATACTATAAAGTCTAGATGCCAGGTTTTTAAATTTAAACCCTTAAGTCAAGATGATATGAAATCCTATCTTAAAGAACGATATAAAGATGCAGATGATGAAGAATTAGCTATTATATCAAGCTTAAGCCAAGGCATGCCTAAAAAAGCAAATATGCTCTTTAAAGATGGATTTTTTAAAATTCTAAGGGAAGATGTTTTTAAAATATTGAATAAAGATAGAATAAATTTTGATAAAATATTAAATATGAGCAATATGCTAGAAAAATACAAAAATAATTTTGAGGATTTTTTTGTATGTATCTTAACATATATAAGAGATTTACTCATATTTAAAGAGAACTTAAATAAGAACTCTTTGATAAATAAAGATAAACTGCATGAAATTGAAATTCTTGCATATGAGTATAACTGCAATGAATTGTTTGATTTAACAAAAAAAATAAATAATGCAGTTGTAAATTTAAAAAGCAATGTGAATTTTAATTTAGTTATGGAAATATTCATGTTAGAAGTTAATGGAGGTACATTTTGACAAAGGTAGTTGGGGTGAGATTTAAAGAAGCAGGAAAGATATACTATTTTTCTCCTGAGGATATTCACATAAAAGTTGGAGATTTTTTAATTGTAGAGACAATACGTGGAATTGAATTTGGTCAATGTGCTGTGGGGATTAAGTTTGTAAGTGATGAAGAGATTGTACCACCTCTAAAAAATGTCATTAGAGTAGCTACGGTTGATGACTTAAGAATAAATAGGGAGAACAAAAAGAAACAAAAACAAGCATTTGAAATTTGCCTTGAGAAGATCAAGCTTCATAACCTTGATATGAAACTAAGTGATGTAGAATATATATTTGATGGCAATAAAGTTATATTTTATTTTACAGCAAGTGGTAGGATTGATTTTAGAGAATTAGTCAAGGATTTAGCTTCAATATTTAAGATAAGGATTGAACTTAGACAAATTGGAGTAAGGGACGAATCAAAGATGATAGGTGGTATTGGTGTTTGTGGAAGAAACCTTTGCTGTTCTACATTTCTTAAAGAATTTGTACCAGTATCAATCAAGATGGCTAAAGAACAAAACCTTTCTTTAAATACCAATAAAATTTCTGGAGTATGTGGTAGATTTATGTGTTGTCTAAATTTCGAACAAAATGCATATGAAGATATAAGGAAAAAACTTCCAATTGTGGGTTCCATAGTAAATACGCCTATGGGGAGAGGTACTGTTCTCCAAAATTCAGTTGTAAAAGAAAATATTTCTGTAAAGCTTGTTGTAAATGATGAAGATCTTATAAAGGATTTTTCAATCTATGATGTGGAGATTATTTCTGGCAATTATGAAGATAACATATCTGAAAATGACATAAAATTAGACGTTGAAATTGAAAATGGAGGGGAAGAAATACTAAAAGATTTATTTGATGATAATTGATTTCGGAGGTTAATATGAAGTGTAGTATTAAAATCCCACAAGACATTATAGATACAAATTGTGATAAATTAATAGATATAGCATCTAAAATTGAAGGCATTATAGCTTTCCAATTGGTAAATAACAAAAATCAAATAAATATTGTCTTTGATGAAAATTTAGTATCAGAGAGTAAGATAAGATTTGAATTTGAAGATTTATATTTCACTTTAGAACAATAAATACTATTAATTATCATATAAAAGTGATAAAATATACTTGGCTAAAAATCTTAGTGGGTATGGAGGTGTTATTTTGGCATTTAAGATTCAAGATACATGTGTAGCATGTGGAAGCTGTTTAGCAGAATGTCCTGTTAATGCTATTTCTGAGGACACAGTTTACAAAATCAATCCAGATCTTTGTGTTGATTGTGGAGCTTGTGCATCAGTATGTCCAGTTGAGGCACCAATAGCAGAGTAATTACAAAAAAGGAGTCGCTTTTATTTTTAGTGACTCTTTTTTTATAAAAAGGAGAATTTTATGAAGGATGATGAAACTTTAGATGACCTTCAGATAAATCAAGTTAGAATATTTCAGAAAAAAGATGGATTTAGATTTGGAATGGATGCTGTGCTCCTTGCAAATTTTGCACGGGTAAAAAAGCATAGTACAATAGTAGATTTATGTTCTGGAACAGGCATTATTTCATTTATAATAGCGCAAAAGCAGGAATTTAAGAACATGATAGGTCTTGAAATCCAAGATGATCTTGTTGAAATGGCTAATAGATCATCAGAGTTTAATAATTTATCAAAAAAAGTGAATTTTTTTTGTGTTGATATTAGAGACGTTGATAATATTAAAAGATTTCAAGGGGTAGATATTGTTACAGCAAATCCTCCATATAAAATTAACAATAGTGGCATACTAAATGAGAATGAAAAAGATAGAATATCAAGGCATGAAATACTCTGTACATTAGAAGATGTTATCTTAGCATCCTTCATTTTGTTAAAGGATAATGGTAGGTTGTTTATAATAAATCGAGCTGAAAGGATTGCCGATGTTATATGTGTGATGAGAAAGCATAAGATTGAACCAAAGACCATTCAATTAGTTCAGAGCAAAAAAGATAAGGCTCCTCATTTGGTGATGGTTGAAGGTCAAAAGTATGGAGGAGCTTTTATAAACATAAATCCTACTCTTATGATATATGATGATAATGGTAATTACTCCGAGGAAATACGTAAAATATATAATATTACCTCTAATTAATAGGTTTTCTCACAGATTTCTCACAAATTAGTAATATAATAAATCTAAAAGAAACTTATGAAGGAGATAAAAATATGAACTTTTCAAGATTAAAGAGATATGCCATACTATCAATAACATTGTTATTTTTGCTTTCAGTATTTATATTAGGCTGTAGTGTTAAAACTGAAATAGATAAAGAAAATTCGGAGAATAGTACAAGTAATTCTGTAACATCTATAAATTCAACAGAAGATCAATCAGGAAATTTAGTCATTAAAAAAAGTGAACTAAGTGATGCAGTCAAATTTTTTCCAATGACAGTAGATGGTGTTAAAATGGAGGCTCTTGCTGTAAAAGGAAGTGATGGCTCTGTACACACATCTTTAAATACATGCCAAGTGTGTTATGATTCTGGTAAGGGATATTATGTACAAGAAGGCAATGAGGTTGTATGCCAAAATTGTAAAAATCGATTTGCTATTGAAAATATAGGAAAAATACATGGTGGATGTAATCCTGTTCCTATTGATGCAGATTCTTTAAAGGAAGATGAAAATACCATAACAATATCAAAGGATTTTTTAGTTAAAAATCAAGCATTATTTTTAAAATGGAAAAAATAGTTCTATTATAAAGGGGTAAACTTTATGTCTCATAAGATAAAAAAGCAGATTTTAGTAAATGGAATGACCTGCTCAGGATGTGAATTTAGAATAGAAAATAAGCTTAAAAAAATTCCTGGAGTAATCCATGTAAAGGCAGATTATGCTAAATCAAATGTAGATGTGGAATTTGATAGAGATATTTTGAATATAGATAAAATAAATGAGGCAATAGCATCTATTGGATACGAAGTAGGCTCTGCAAAAGATAGTATATCTTTTATTCAGTTTATTGGATTATCCATTGTTATAATTGCTATATATATTATAATTAAAAATACTATTGGATTTTCGTTTATACCAAAGGTAGAAGAGGGTATGGGATATGGTCTTTTATTTATAATAGGTTTAATGACTTCTGTTCATTGTATAGCAATGTGTGGAGGGATAAATTTATCACAATGTATAAACAATAAATCTAGTGGACAAGATAAAGGATATATTCAAAATGCTATACCAAGCTTATTATATAATGGAGGTAGGGTTGTATCTTATACTTTAATTGGAGGGCTTGTTGGAGCTTTAGGATCTGTTGTTTCATTCAGTGGTACTCTAAAGGGTTTGATTGCAATTTTATCTGGGGTCTTCATGTTGATAATAGGACTCAATATGATGGGCATTTTTTTAGGTTTAAGAAAATTTATACCTAAAATGCCAAAGTTATTTGCTAATAAGATATATTCAAATAAGAGGAACATGGGACCGTTTTTTATTGGACTCTTAAATGGGCTTATGCCTTGTGGACCGTTGCAGTCAATGCAAATATACGCTCTTGGTACTGGAAGTGCTTTAAAAGGTGCACTTTCCATGTTATTTTTTAGCCTTGGAACGTTTATTTTGATGTTTTTATTTGGAGTTATGAGTACATTTATAAGTGGGAAATTTACTGCTAAGATGATAAAATTAAGTGCGCTTCTTGTTATGTTTTTGGGTATTATCATGATAGGAAATGGTTTTAGCTTATCAGGTATAAGTGTACCAAGTATATCTGGTATATCGTCTAATGATAAAAATGTAGCAAAAGTTCAAGGAAATATTCAAATAGTAACTACAAAGCTAAAATCAGGAGAATATGATCCTATTGTTGTGAAAAAGGGCGTCCCTGTAAGATGGATAATAAATGCAGAAGAAGAAAATATAAATGGATGCAATAATGAGATAATAATATCTAAATATAATATTTCAAAGAAGTTATCCAAAGGGGATAACATAATAGAATTCATGCCAGATGAAGAAGGTGTGATAGGTTATAGTTGCTGGATGGGCATGATAAAAAGTGATATAACCGTAAAAAATTGATTATATGTATTTAAAAATTTAAATTGAGGAGGAATAAATTTATGAAAAAAAGTGATGTGTTAAAGGTTGAAGGAATGTCGTGCAGTCATTGCGAAAATGCTGTTAAAAGTGCTGTAGGTTCTCTTGATGGTGTTGAAAATGTGGTTGTGGATTTAAAGTGTAAAAATGTTACGGTGTATTATGATGATGAAATTGTAACAAGAGAAGATATAATTTCTCAAATAGATGATCAAGGATATGAAGTAGTGTAAAATTCAAATGAAGCTATTGCTTAAAGCATTAAGTCCAAGCAATAGCCTTATTTTGTTATTAAATTATTAATTTTTTGGTAATACTATTGATTTTTTAGTAAAACTATTGATTTTTTTATTTTATTAAACTATCATAAAACTAATATTTGCAAATCTTAAGGATCTAAAAATGTATGCTTTAAGTAGTTACAAATAATTAATATAATAAAAATACTCCTTTTATTACAATTAGCACCTTAGTAATAGTTTACTATTACAGGGTGTTTTTTTAATGGTTTTTTAGGAATCTAAAATGACCGCTTATTTTGGCTGGTTGCTTTAATAAAGCATCTTCCTCACGCATAAATTGACCTGCATTATGTATTAGATAAGGGATGCCTTTTTTATTTCTTTTATCCGCTATTATTCCAATATGGGTCTCTCCAAACACTACTATATCTCCAGGTTGCCATTCTTCAATTTTATTTATATCTAATGTCAGGGGTGTAGCATGTCTCTCAAAGAATACTTTTAAATTTGGTACTCTTCTAAAATCTATATTTGGATCAGGTTTTCCCTCAACTCTTTTATATAGAGAAACATTTTCTGATATATCCTTATCTACCATATCTTTTAAATTATAACCTGCATTTTTAAATGCTCTCCATATAAGATCTGTGCATACACCTATATCATCAGGAGGATAACCACCTTCAAAATACTTACCATCATATCTTGGTTTATTTTCTGCATCATGTCTTGCACCAATTAAAATATCGGTGTAGTCATCTATTCCATTATGGTTAAAATCCACTGTGCTTTGAATAGGTGTGATATTAAAATCTTCAGCTGTATAGTATTTTTTTGGAATTAAGTTAAAATAATATGTTGAAAATACGATAGCACAGAGAACAATAAGTGCACATAATACTTTTAAAAATTTATGACGCTTATTATGCATGAAAAATTACCCCCATTTCATATGTATTATTATAGCATTGAATCTTTAAAAAATATATTATCAAGTTATTTAAAAAAATCATAGAATATGATTATGGATTTGTGTTAAACTTACATATTGGAGTGGTTGTAATGTCAAAAAAACTTAATAAAGATGATTATTGTTGGTGTAAAAGTGGTGAAAAATATGAACATTGCCATTATGAATTTGATAAAAGAATTTCTATATATAGAACAAGAGGATATACTGTTCCTCCAAAAAATATAATTAAGAATAAAGAACAAATTAAAGGTATAAAAGATAGTTGTAAGGTAAATATAGAAGTTTTAGACAGGGTATCAGATATGATAAAAGAAGGTATCAGCACTTTAGAAATAGATGATTTAGTATATCAAACTACAACAAAATTAGGAGGAATCTGTGCACCCTTTGATTTTCATGGATACCCTAAAAATGCATGTGTTTCAATCAACGAAGTGGTATGTCATGGAATACCATCAGATAAAGTATATTTAAAAGATGGTGATATTGTAAATGTAGATGTATCTACTTGCTATGGAGGATATTTTTCAGATTCTTCAAGGATGTTTTGCATTGGAGATGTAAGCGATGAAAAAAGAAGGCTTGTAGAGGTTACAAAAGAGTGTATGGAGCATGGAGTAGAAAAGGTTAAACCTTGGGCTTTTCTTGGGGATGTATCTTCTGCTATTTATGAACATGCATTTAGAAATAGATATTCAGTGGTAAGGGAAATAGGAGGGCATGGGATTGGATTAGAATTTCATGAAAAACCATTTGTGAGCCATGTTGGAAAGGCTGGTACAGGAATGCTGATGGTTCCAGGAATGGTATTTACCATTGAGCCTATGGTAAATATGGGTAAGAGCAAAGTTGTAATTGATACGGAAGATGGTTGGACTGTTTATACAGCAGATAGAAAACCTTCTGCTCAATGGGAAGTATCTGTCCTTGTCACAGAAGAAGGACATGAAGTATTAGCCTATTAAATATTGCCATCATGATAAATATTAATGTGATAAAGGATGCAAAAATTTGCATCCTTTTTATT
>JAVBPQ010000133.1:0-16244 GCA_031549525.1 Clostridiaceae bacterium
TAAATAATGTCTTGATTTGTTTTAAATGCGGAATAGTATAAATTGATATTATTCCGAATATGTGATATGCTGTTGTTGCGAGAGGAAGTGTGTAATTTGAATAATGAATACATCACCACACAGCAGGCGGCGGAAAAATGGAGTATTTCTGACCGTCGGGTTCGAGTGCTTTGCCGTGAAGGAAAAATCTTGGGTGCAGTCAAGGATAGCAAGTCATATAAAATCCCAGCAATTGCTAAGAAACCTGCTGATGGTCGCAAAAAGAAAGCGATGATGCTTCCTGCTGTACGCTTTCTTAAATGGGATAATGATGTCATTGGCACAATTGACAGCACCAATGCTGTTACCTTCACTAAGCCCAAATATAATGAGGTTATTTCACTCTACACTTGTGGGGCGAAAAAATGGAATCTTGAGAAATTTACGGAGTTTCTTTCCGAACGTGTAGTAAGCCGTGACCGTAGGGATATTGAAAAGTTATTGTTCCGCTGTGGATTGTCCCATTACAATGTTCTGCACATTGCCGAGATTACACGAGGTATTCACCCAAAGGATTTACTTTGGATTGCAAACAGTGAAGATGAGCAGATGGACACAATTATCACCAAGGTTTTTGATTCGGTTTTCCATCAAAAAATTGACTTGGTTGGTGACAGTATCGATACGCCAGAGGGTTATAATATTAAGCGTTATGGCGTGTATAACGATCAATACGGCATTTATAAGCAGCGAATCAACCCACTTACCACTGATGTAGAATCAGAGGTGGCAGTATATCTTTTGTCGCAAAAATTAGGTGTACCTTGCTGTCCTGCTTATCGCATAGATAAAGATACAGTGTTTTCTGTCTTTCTATATGATTTTTCCAAAGAATATATCGTGCATTTTCGCCGCTTATTTGATGGAGTGCGGTCTGACAATGAATACCGAAATTTAATTTCTGTTCGTCCTGGATATAAAGATGATATTGCTCGGATGATTTTACTGGATTTTATCACCAGGCAGGATGACCGTCATCTTTCCAACGTTGCTATCAAAATAAGTGGTTTAAGCGAATCCTTTTATCCGCTTTATGATAATGGACGCAGTTTATTTTATGAAGACACTGGCGAAATGGTAGCACAGGCAGTAGCTGATCCAGAGAAGTATGCCACAAGTTTTGGGTATTCTGGCACATATATTGACTATGTGCGTGAGATTGCCAAAGAACGAGGGGGACTTGCAGGATTAATCAATCTCGACATTACTAAAGACGAAATCATAGCTATTCTTAAAAAATCGGAATTTAAGGGATATCGATTAGATGGGGCATTAGAATGGATTTCAAAAACACTTGAGATTATTCGGAACCTTGAGTAATTAAAAATAATAAGCGATTTGCATGTTATATACTAAGTCTTATAAATAAATATCGTATAAAGTTTTATAAATTTAGAATGGATTAATTTAAGTAAAATATATTGATTATTTTACTTAAGTTTAGTAAAATAAATTTACTAATTAAAAGGGAGAAGATTCATGATTAACATCAAAGATATTGCAAAAATGGCAAATGTTTCAATATCGACAGTATCAAATGTATTAAACGGCAAAAAAAACGTAGGAGAAAAAACCAAGGAGAGGGTATTAAAGATATGCTATGATATGGAGTATTACCCAAATGCAGTAGGAAAAATATTAAAATCAGGAAAGAGCCATACAATCCTCTTTGTGTTTAGCGATTTTGACAGGAGCTTTTATTTAAGGATAATAGAAGGGATTAGCGATTATGTGAATGATAATGGATTTGACCTTATAATATGCTCTCAAAAATCTTCTGAAAAATATATGAGATCAAACCTTACATCAGGATGCATAATACTAGATGAAAGGGTTAAAAATGAGGATTTAATAAGAGTAGCACGGGAAAATTATCCTATAGTTGTTTTAGATAGGGTTGTAGATAATCCTTTTATTAAGAGCGTCTTAGTGAATAATTATGATGCCATGAGTTCTTTAGTTCAGAAAATTGTGGATAATGGATATAGAAGGTTTGGATTCATAGGAGGTCCTGAATATACAGATGACAATAAAGAAAGGTATAAAGCTTTTTTAGATGTGTTGGAAAAAAATAATATTTCCTTTTTTAGAAAGAATTATTTTTCAGGGGACTATAGAGAAAAAAGCGGATATAGGGCAGCAAAGATTTTTTTGCTTGCAGAGGAGCTTCCAGAGGTTTTAGTATGCGCTAATGACAATATGGCAATAGGAGCTATAAAAGCTATGGAAGAAGAAGGGATCAAGGTGCCTTATGATATTGCAGTCACAGGCTTTGATGATTGTGATCTTGCTGAATCCTCAAAGCTTACAACTGTAAGAATTCCAAACTATGAGAGAGGGTATTTAGCAGCAAGGTGCCTCATTGAAAATATAAAAGGAAATTTAAATATAGAGCCTTTGATCATATCTGCATCTATTAAATGGAGAAATACAGTTAAGGATGAGCACGCATATATTTTATAAAAGATACATGCGTGTTTTTTATGTATTTAATAAGCATTTATATTGACAAGCTTAAATGTGTACATTAATATATTAGTACAACGTTTTACAAAAATATTTTGGAAAGGGGCTTAATTTTATGAAAGAAATTAAAAAAATAGCGTCATTTTTCCTCATAACTATATTAACATCTTTAACCTTTATAGGATGCACCACTTCCTCTGATAATGCAAGTGGAGGGAATACAACAGCAGATACAACTTCTGCAAATACAACTAGTGCACCAGAAAATACCACACAGAATACTACCCAGGCAGAGAGTACAAGCGCAAAGAAAATCGTTTTATTTCAATCTAAGGTAGAGATCATAGATCAGCTTGAAAAACTTGCAGAGGATTATAAGAAAGAAAAGGGTGTAGAGATAGAAGTAATAGGTACAACAGGGGATGACTATTTTCAGCAGCTTAAGGCCAAGATGTCGAGCAATCAAGGACCTACAGTTTTTTCAGTTTATCCTGGAGCTGAAACAGAGCAGATGGCAGCTTACCTTGAGAATTTAAGTGATTTATCATTTGTAAACGATATCGCACAAGGCATGGCTAGCAAAATAGATGATAAAGTGGTAGGAATTCCTTATACAGTTGAAGGCTTTGGAATGGTATATAACAAAAACTTAATAGATCCTTCCACAGTAAATAATTATGATTCCTTTGTTAAGATGCTTGAGGAGCAAAAAGCAAATGGAATAAACGGATTTGGATTATCTCAAGAGAGTTATTTTTTAATAGGTCATATTTTAAACACTCCTTTTGCTCTTCAAAAAGATCCTAAGGATTTTATTGAAAAATTAAATGCAGGACAAGTTAAGATGGCAGATACGCCTGAATTCCAAGAGTTTGCTAAATTCTACTCTGCAATTAAAAATAATTCATATAATCCTCTAGAAGCTAATTATGATAAAGAGTGCGGAGATTTTGCAACAGGTAAGACTGCATCCATTCACCAAGGAAACTGGGCATTTGGGATGTTCAAGGATTATGAGATGGATTTTGATATGGGTCTTATGCCTTTCCCTCTCTCTGGAAATGATAAGCTCGCAGTAAGCGTGCCATCTGCATGGAGCGTGAATTCTCAGGCTAAAGATGAAGAGAAAAAAGCTGGTAAAGAATTTTTAGAATGGCTTTATACAAGCGAAACAGGAAAGAGATATTTAATGGATGAATTCGGTTTTATACCAGTTGTAAAAGGCATGGAGAGCAAAAATTTAGATGTGTTATCTAGCGACGTTTCTAAATATGCAAACGAAGGTAAGACAATCGGCTGGCCTCTTACAATGTGGCCTGCAGGCATAGTGGATGTTCATTTAGTTCCTGTTGCTGAAAAGTTCTTTACAACAGATATGTCTGAAGAAGACTTTTTAAAAGCTCTAGATGAAGCTTGGATTGAGGCAAATAAATAACATAAGGATATATAAAGATAATCTTAAATCTAACATCTTTGGTGTTAGATTTATTTTATACAAGTTATAGGAGGGAGTAGGTCGATGAAAAAGATGATAGGTACTGGCTGGTATGTTTTATTTATTTTGCCTTTGTTATTTATCTTTACAACTGTAGTCATTATACCTTTTTTTATAGGAATAGGTTATTCATTTTTCTCCTGGGATGGACTTCCTTTAAACCCTAAGGTATTTGTAGGTTTTGACAATTTTAAAAATCTAATTTTAGATAAGAGATTTTTTAATACAGCTTTAAATACAACTATATTTACCCTGTTATCCGTCATTGCAATAAATGTAATTGGGCTTATATTTGCACTTGTTGTGACTACAAAGCTTAAAGTTAGAAATATAGCAAGGACCATGCTATTTATGCCCTATTTGATAGGAGGTTTGATATTAGGTTATATATGGAAATTTATTTTAGGAGATGCATTTGCGAAGATAGGAGAGATATTGCCAAATAGCATATTTTTTAACTGGCTTCTTAATCCAAGGTTTGCTTTAATATCCCTTGTGGTAGTGGCTACATGGCAGATGGCAGGGTATATAATGATAATCTATATCACAGGGATACAGAGCATACCTGATGACGTTATAGAAGCTGCAAAAGTTGATGGTGCAGGATTTTTTAGCACTCTGTTTAGGATAAAATTTCCTCTTATAATGCCTTCCTTTACAGTATGCCTGTTCTTTTCACTATCAAATTGTTTTAAGATATTTGATGTTAACTTTTCCTTGACAAGAGGAGGTCCAAGTAATGCTACAGAGATGTTTGCTATGAATATCTATAATGAAATATTTTCATTAAATCATTATGGATATGGTCAGGCAAAGGCCATAATATTTTTAATTATTGTAGCTATTATAACCCTCCTTCAGGTATTTATAACTAAGAGAAGAGAGGTGCAGATGTGATGGTAAATATAAAGAAGATATTGATAAATGGTTTTATGATGATATTTTGTTTATTGTACCTTTTTCCCATATATATCATAGTGGTAAATTCCTTTAAAAATAGGTCAGAGCTTTATGAAGATATATTGGGCCTTCCTTCACGTTTTAGCTTTACTTATTATGAAGAAGCCATGAGGAAGATGGACTTTTTAAGGTCATTTGGGAATTCCTTTATTGTAACTGTGATCTCTATATTTTTTATAGTGATATTTGCTTCAATGACAGCTTGGATGCTTGTAAGAAAGGATAATTTTTTAAGCAATATTATATTTTTTATATTTGTAGCAACGATGTTAATACCTTTTCAAACCCTTATGATGCCGCTTATGCAGGAGATGGGATGGATACGTGATAAGCTTCATATTCCAATGATAGATACATTAGGAGGGCTTATATATATGAATATAGGTTTTGGGGCGAGCATGGCTGTGTTTTTGTATCATGGTTTTATAAAGACTATTCCTATATCCTTAGAAGAAGCTGCTACCATAGATGGCTGCAGTGTGTTTGGTGTATTTTGGAAGATCGTCTTTCCCATGCTAATGCCTACTACAGTTACCGTGATAATTTTAGATGTCATATGGATATGGAATGATTTTTTACTGCCATCCCTTGTGCTTTCAAGCAAAACAAATAGGACTATTCCCTTATCTACTGCATCCTTCTTTGGACAGTTTACCATTCAGTGGAATATGGCAATGGCAGGTCTCACTTTGACTATAATACCAGTGATTATTTTTTATCTTCTTGCCCAAAAATATATAATTAAAGGTGTCACAGCAGGAGCGGTAAAATAAGTAAAAAGGAGTATCGAATGAAAAATAGTAAAATATATAAAATAAATGATTTGAGTTTAGATAAAAATTCTCTAATGGTAAATGAGACCATATTTCACAATGCTAATGGTTATATAGGGGTTAGATCTTCATTTGAAGAAGGATATGAGGAAGGCATTGACTCAATACGAGGGACTTATATAAATGGATTTTACGATATAGCACAGATGAAGCAAGCAGAGAAGCTATATGGGCTTGTTGAAGAGAAGCAAACTATGTTAAATGTGGCAGATTCTCAAGGGATATATTTAAAGATAGATGGGGAAATATTCAGTATGTTCAATGGAGAAGTCTTAGAGAGCTTTAGGGAATTAAATATGGAGGAGGGATATACTTTAAGGAAAATCATCTGGAGATCTCCTCTAAATAAAGAGGTGGAAATCACAATAAAGAGGATGACTTCATTTATTAGGCTTCCTTTATTTACAATTGAATATTCCTTAAGATCTTTAAATTTTTTAGGAGATATAGAATTTATATCCTCTCATATTGGTGAGGTTACAAACTACAGCGATCCTTCTGATCCGAGGGTTGCAAGGGATAGCTTTTTGCACCTTATCCCTTTTAGTTTAAAAATACAAGATGGATATTCCTGTCTTGTTTCAAATACATCAAAATCTAATTTAACTGTATGTACTTTAGTAAAAAATGTTTTATCAAAGGAAGGGATTTATGATATAAAACAAGAAGGTCATAAAGCTTTTTATACTATAAAGACAGATATATCACAAGGGGAGACCATAAGCTTAGTAAAATATACGATTTTTGCAGATTCTTTAAGATATTCTAATCCTGAAGATTATGCTATGAGGTATATACATGAGATATTAAAGGTTGATTTAGATTACTTATATAAGGAGCAAAAAAAATATTTAGAGGATTATTGGAATAATGCATCTATAGATATTGAAGGGGATGAGCAATTAGCTCTTGCTGTAAACTATAATGTATATCAGCTTATTCAATCTGTCAGCAAAGATAAATATGGAAATATAGCAGCAAAGGGTTTAAGCGGTGAAGGTTATGAAGGGCATTACTTTTGGGATACTGAGATGTATATACAGCCGTTTTTTGTGTTGACTTATCCTGAGATTTCAAGAAGCTTAATAGAATATAGGTATCATATTTTAGATTATGCAAGGGAAAACGCTAGGATATTAGGGCATAAGAAAGGAGCATTATATCCTTGGAGGACCATAATGGGTAAAGAGTGTTCTGGCTATTTCCCTGGAGGTGGTGCTCAATATCATATAAGCGGTGACATTGCACATTCTGTCATAGCCTATTATTTAGCAACAAAGGATATAAAAACTATAAAAGATATGGGAGCTGAGATAGTATTTGAAACTGCAAGGCTTTGGATAGATGTTGGGAATTATCATGAGGGAATCTTTTACATAAATGATGTAACAGGTCCTGATGAGTATACTTGTATAGTAAATAATAATTACTACACAAATATATGTGCTAAGTATAATCTTAATTGGGCAGTTAAGATATACAATATTTTAAAGGAAGATGGTCTATTAGGAGATATAATGGATAAGATAGGTTTAACTAAAGAAGAGATAGAAGAATTTAAAGATGCAGAAAAAAATATGTTCTTGCCTTATGATGAAAAGCTTAAGATAAATCCACAGGATGATTCTTTTTTAAAAAAGAAGATATGGAATATTGAAAAAACCCCTAAGGACAAATTTCCTCTGCTCCTTCATTATCACCCTCTTTATCTATATAGGCATCAGGTTTGTAAACAGGCAGATACAGTACTTGCACATTTTATCTTTGAAGATGCAGAGTCTATTGAAACCATAAGAAATTCATTTTTATACTACGAAAAGATAACCACCCATGATTCTTCTTTATCGACATGCATTTATAGCATTGTGGCATCAAAATTAAAGATGTATGATAAAGCTTATTCATATTTTGGAGATTCTGCAAAGTTAGACCTTTTTAACACTCATTACAACACAAAGGATGGAATACACACAGCTAATATGGGAGGAAACTATATGGCAATAGTCTATGGCTTTTGTGGTCTTAGGTTAAAAACAAGCGGGATTTATTTCTCCCCTTGGCTTCCTGAAAGGTGGAAAAGATATAAATTTAAGATACAATATGAAGGGAGTCATATACAAGTTGATGTTAGACTAAATAAAATCATATTTGAGCTTCTATGCGGGGATGAGAAGAGGATAACTGTATATGATAAAGAGTATTTATTAAGAGATAGAATAATAATATAGATGAAAGGCTGTTTAAAACCAATAACAGCCTTTTTTGTATAGAAATTTCATTGGGGATTTAGTAAAATTAAATTTACTTTAAACCTATTGTAAAAATAAATTTAATATGTTAATATAATTCTGAAAAGCTTTCCAGAGGTGAGTCTATGTCTGTCGGTATAAAAGAAGTTGCTAAGATGGCTGGGGTTTCAATAGCCACAGTTTCACGAGCTCTTAATAATGAAAAATACGTAAATGAAGAGCTTCGCAAAAAAATATTAGATATTGCAAATAAATTAAATTATGAACCAAACTATATGGCAAAAAGCCTTTTAAAAAGAAAGACAAATATAATAGGTGTTGTGGTTTCAGATATTGCCACCAGTTTTTTCTCTACCATATTAAAGAGCATTGAGCGCTGTGCTTCTGAAAGAAATTACAATATCATGATTTGCAATATTGATGAAGATCTAGAAAAAGAAAAAAAATATCTAAGTGTTTTTAAACAGATGTGCGTAGACGGAATTTTATTAACTCATGAACAATCTGATGAAAGCCTTGTAGCTCAGCTTAAAGCTATGTCTCATATTAAGATGTTAGCTTGCAGCTGCTCAATAAAAGATATTAATTGTCCAAGCGTTAACATAGATGATTTTAAAGCTTCTTATGATGCTATTAAATATATTTATCAGTGTGGGCACAAAAAAATTGCTTATATAGGTAGCAATTTGCATGAATATACAGTAGGTAAGAGGCGATTTGAGGGCGTTAAAGCTGCTTTTTTAAATTATGGAATAAAAGATGAATACATCAAGCTTTCTAGCCTTAAATTAGCTGATGGTTATAAGATGACAAAAGAAATTTTAAACGAACATAAAAACAATATGCCCACTGCAATTTTTGCAGGAAGTGATGAATTAGCTGTTGGTGCACTTAACTGCATTATCGATTTTGGGTACAAAGTACCTGATGACATTGCAATTGTGGGCTTTGATAACAGCATGATCTCAGAACATGTGCGCCCAAGTTTAACAACTGTGGAGCAACCTATAGAGGAAATAGGCTATTTTTCAGTCTCTATGCTCATCGATATGATTGAAAATAAGATAGCTTTAAACAACAATGATATAATATTTCCTCATAAAATAATGGAAAGAGAAAGTTGCAGAAAGTACTAATGTTTTTGAAAGGATAAAAAAGTGAAAGATATTGATGTTTTACTCATAGGTACACCAAATATAGATATTATTTCAGGAAGATATGAAAAGCTTCCCAGACCTGGGGAAGAGATAAGGGTTGAAAATATTGAGGTATGTTTAGGCGGTGGGAATGCCATCACTGCTATTGGGCTTGCAAGATTAAAATTAAAACCTCTCATACTCTGTAAGATAAAAAAAGATTTTTTTGGTGAATTTATTTTAAAAGAATTACAAAGAGAAGGTGTTGAAGTTATTGCAGATAATTCTTCTAACAATACTGGAATAACAATTGCCTTAGATTGCCACAAGGACAGAAGATTTATTACATATGACGGTTCTGTTCTAGATACCTCTTTAGATGATGTTTCTGATAGTTTATTAAAGAGAACAAAGCATATCCATTTAACTAATTTTAGAGGAAAAAAGGATTATGATCTATACTCATCTTTTATTGAAAGAGCTAAATCCTTTGATATTACCATTTCTCTTGATGTAGGATGGGATGATTTAGGTTTATGGGACATGTGTGTTTTGGATTTAGCAAGAAAGATAGATATCTTTTTTGCAAATAAAACTGAAATCATGCATTATCTTAAGGAAGATGATATTGAAAAATGTTTTCAATATCTTATGAAGAATAAAATCAATGGAATTATTAAATTAGGTGAAGAAGGAGCTGTATCTATTAAAGACGGCAATATAAATAAGATTTATTCCTTTAATATTTGTGCAGCAGACTCAACAGGAGCGGGGGATTCTTTTAATGCTGGATTTATTTACGCTTATTTGAATAATATGGATTTAAAAAGATCCTTGCAAATTGCAAATACTTGCGGCGCATTATCTGTAGAAGGTTATGGAGGATATTCAAAATTTCCTAGCCCAAATACCCTTAATGAAAATTTAAAAAAGCATTATAGCTAACAGGAGGAGCTTTTTTTATGAAACTTGTGATTATAGGTGGAGCTGGTGTAAGGAGTGTTTTTTTTACAAATGGACTTGCTTTAAAGGCTAGCAAAATGAATATAAAGGAGCTTGTTTTATTCGATATTGATGAAAAAAAATTGGATATAATGGGTGCACTTTGCATTCATGCTGCAAGTAAGGTAAATCCAGATTTAAAGGTTTCTATTACTACAGATTTTAAAGAAGCTGTTAAAGGTGCTGATTATATCGTCACTACTATACGTGTAGGTTTTGATATGGGAAGGGTTGTTGATGAAGAAATTTCATTAAAACATGGCGTCTTAGGACAAGAAACCACAGGTGCTGGCGGTTTTTCCATGGCTCTTCGTACAATACCTGTGATGCTAGAATATATGAAGATAATAAAAGAAATAGCTCCCTCTGCAATTGTTTTTAACTTTACAAACCCTTCAGGACTTGTTACTCAGGCTCTGCGTGATGCAGGATTTGACAATGTTTTTGGTATTTGTGATGCTCCAAGTTCTACTAAGCTTGCCATGGCAGAGTATTTAAATGTGGAACCTAAAAAGCTTTTCACACAGTTTGTTGGTTTAAATCACCTTTCGTTTATTACAAGTGTTCAGCTTGAAGGAAGAGAGATCCTTCCTGAGCTTTTAGAAAATGATGATTTTTTAAAAAGCATAAAAGAGTTTTCGATGTTTGAACCTGAGCTTATAAGGACAATAGGTCATCTTCCAAATGAATATTTGTATTATTTTTACTATAGAAATAAATCCTTAAACAACATAAGAAATTCAAGTAAAAGAAGAGGTCGCATGGTGCTTGAAAACAATATAAGGATGTTCTCAGCTCTTAGCGAGTTTAATAAAAAAGATCAGATAGATGAAATGTTAAATACTTACTTAAAATTCATGTATAACAGAGAATCCACTTATATGAATGAAGAAACAGATAAAAAGTTAAAGCATAAGGAATTTGATGGTAAGATACCAGATTCAGAAGGTTATGCAGGAGTTATGATGAATTATTGCATGGCTCTAGCAGAAGGAAAAGAGAGAGAAATGGTTATATCCATACCATCTTGTGATGATTATTATGGGTTAAAGCCTACAGATGTAATTGAAGTTACTTGCAAGGTGGGTAAAGACGGGGTAAAGGTTCAAAGGTTTGGACAATTATCAAGTGTAGCAAGAGCCCTCGTTAATGTTGTTAAAGAGTATGAAAATTTAACTGTAGAAGCAGCTACAACATTTTCAAGAAAAGCAGCAGTTTCTGCCCTCACTATTCATCCTCTTATCAATGATTATGAGACTGCAGATGTTTTATTTAAAGATTTATTAATTGGAAATAAAGAGTATTTAAAAGATTGGTTTTAATTTTTAAAATAAGGAGTAAATAGTATGAAAAAATTTTTTAGTTTAATATTATCCATGGCTTTTTCAGCAGGAGTTTTAGCTGGTTGTACTGGTTCACCATCAAGTTCTGGAGCGTCAACAACTTCGGCACAAGAAACTAGTGCTCAAGGAACTAATACTCAAGAAACTAATACTCAAGAGGCTAAAACAGAAGGAAGTAAAAAAGTTGTCATTTACACAGGAAGTGGTCCTGAGATAACAGAACCTATTTATGCTTTATGGAAGGAAAAATATCCTGATATTGCAATTGAAGAGGTTAAAGGAGGAACTGGAGAGCTGCTTGCTAGAATTCAAGCAGAGAAAGGCAACGCTGGTGGAGATGTTCTATGGGGTGGCGATACTTTCCTCTACATGTCAAGCCCAGATTTATTTATGCCTTATGAATCAAAAGAAGATGCTTCAATGATTTCTACTGACCCAGATCATAAATGGCATGCATATGTAATAATGCCGCAAACTATTTTAGTAAACACTAAACTTTTAACTGATGAATCTCAATATCCTAAAACTTTGCAAGAACTTACTGATGAAAAATGGGCAAAAGATAAGATAGCATTAGCAGATCCTGCTAAATCTGGAACGGGAGTTTCTATAGTAAAGGGAATGGCTTCTTTATATGACTGGGAGTATGTTAAAGGAGTTCTTAAAAACTCAGAAGTTTATCCAAGTTCAGATGCTATGTTTGCAGCTGTGAAGGATGCTACAAATCCTGTTGGATTTATCAATGAAGATTTAGGATTTAAATGGGAACAAAGCGGAGAGCCTGTAAAAAATATCTACCCTACAGATGGAGTTACATATAATGTTGAAGCATGTGGAATCATTGAAGGGGCTAAAAATGCTGATAATGCTAAATTATTTATAGATTTTATTTCAAGCAAAGAAACTCACGAGGTCCTTCAGAATACCATTAAAAGACGTTCTGCAAGAAAAGATATGTCTCCTCCAGAAGGATTAGGTGATTTAAGCAATTATAAACTTATTGAATCTAAATTTAAATCAAAAGATGAAGTTTTGACAAACTTTGAAAGTGCTCTTGAAGCTGTAAGATAAAAAAAATAGGTGCCTTTAAATCATAAAAAGTATGTATTTTTGGGCACCATTTTAGATAAAAAATAAAAAAAGTAATGGTGATATAAGATGTTTAAGCGTTTAAAAGATCCATGGATTTATTTTGTCTTTATATGTGTTGGCATATGTGTTATTGGAATCGTTTTGCCAATGTTCTTTATATTTATAACTTCGGTTTTATCACATGATGGAGTTTTCTCATTTAGCAATTTTGTGAACTTTTTTACCCAAAGGCGCTCTTTAGAAGCTTTAAAGAACAGCTTTTTGATTACATCTATCATAGCTCCTATAACAATTTTAATAGGTGTTCCTCTTGCATATTTTATGGCTAGGTTTAAGTTTAAAAATAAAAATCTCATAATTTCACTTATAACGATGGCTTCATGTGCTCCGCCATTTTTAGGTGCTCAAGCTTGGGTCATACTTTTAAAGAGATTTGGTTTTTTTAACTGGCTTATAAATGCTTTAACAGGTATCGATGTTCCTTTTAGCTTAAAAGGTGTTAATGGTATAGTTTGGGTAAATATCTGGCCACTTTCAGCCCTTGTCTTTCTGATGTGCTATGAAGCATTTTTAAATCAAGATCCAGCACATAAAGAAGCTTCTTTAAGCTTAGGTGCCAATAAAATTAAAACATTTTTAAATATAGAACTTCCTCTAGCACTTCCTGGAATATTGACAGGATTATTGATGTCTGCTCTTGGAGCCTTTTCAGATTTTGGTGCTCCTTATATGCTAGGAGGAGAATTTCCTGTTATGCCAGTTCTCATATATTCTGAGTTTGTAAGCGAAGTTGGAGGGCAGATGTCTAAAGCTGCAACTGCTGGTATTATCATGCTCACTGTAGCAGGGTGCTTTTTAGCTCTTCAGAGGATTATTTTAGCAGGAAAAGTTTATTCTTCTGTATCTACAAAGAGATACTCAGAAAAAACTTTAAAGCCCTTTTCTAAGGTAATTGTGAGTACTTTGATTTTTTTGTATACATTCATCTCATTTATGCCTCACATCACTTTGCTGGTTTACTCATTCTTTCAGTTTAAAAACGGAAAGCCTATAATCAATATATCTCCTAATAATTTGCCTATTCCAGCTTTGACACTATCTAATTATCAAAATCTATTTACCAATTATTATAGACCAATATTCATGACCCTTTTTATGTGCTCTTTAGCTACAATTTTAAATGTAGTGTTTGGAATAGGAATTGCCTATGTAATTGTAAGGAAGAGATATAAATTTTTTGCTTCATTTTTAAATTTTATGATAATGGTGCCATATGTTGTTCCAGGTATGACTTTTGCAATTGGCTATATTGTAGTATTTAATAAGCCGCCTATTGTTTTGACAGGGACGTGGATTATTTTAGTAATGTCTTATTTTATACGTAAGCTTTCATTTTCTGTTAAAAATGCTGAATCTGCTCTTTATCAGGTCCATCCGGCCCTTGAAGAAGCAGCTCTTATTTCTGGTGCAAAACCTACTAAGGCTTTTTTTGATATCACTTTAAAGCTTATGATGGGAGGGGTTTTATCTGGAAGTGCTCTTGCTTTTATACAGATTATGACTGAATTTAGCACCAACATCATGCTCTATAGACCACCTTGGGAGAATATGGTTGTAGTTATATTTCAAAAGGCCATGTCGGCAAATACAGATTATGGAATAGCTGCATCTATGGCTGTGCTCCTTATGATTTTTGTTTTTGTACCACTATATTTATTAAGCAGTGCAGGTAGGAAAGAAATTAATTCTGCAGAGGCATCAGCAAAGGAGGTCTTGAATTATGAGTAATGTTATAGAATTAAAACCAACTTCTATTACAATAGATAATGTTTTTAAAAGATTTGGAAATAATGAAGTGCTAAAGGGTATAAATATAAAGATTAAACCTGGTGAATTTTTTACTCTACTTGGTTCATCAGGTTGTGGTAAAACTACGCTCTTAAGGATGATTGCAGGATTTGAGGATATAACTTCTGGTAAAATACTCTTTGATGATAAAAATATTTCTTCAAAGAACCCTTGGGAGAGAAATGTAGGTTTTGTATTTCAAAATTATGCCCTGTGGCCTCATATGAATACTTATGATAATATAGCCTACGGCTTAAGAATGCGTAAATATTCAAAGGAATTAATAGATGAGAGGGTTAAATGGGGTCTTTCTGTTGCAGGGCTAGAGGGTCTTGAAAAGAGATATCCAGGACAGATGTCAGGAGGTCAACAGCAGAGGATTGCTATTGTTAGAGCTCTTGTCATACAGCCTCAAGTCCTCCTCTTAGATGAACCCCTATCTAATCTAGATGTTAAGCTTCGCATAAGGATGCGAAAAGATATAAGAGATTTACAGCAATCTGTTGGAATAACAGCAGTTTATGTAACCCACGATCAAGAAGAAGCCCTTGAAATATCTGATAATATAGCAGTTTTTGAAAGTGGGGTTATAAAGCAAATTGGATCTCCAAGGCAAATTTATAAAAACCCTGAAAATAGATTTGTAGCAGGATTTGTAGGTGTGAGCAGCTTTATTGAAGGCAAAATTGTAAATGGCGATTTTTATACTAAAAACAATACGCATATCATTTTAAAGGATAAAATACAAATGGAAAATTGCAATATCACACTTTGTTTTAGACCTGAAGATGCAGAGATTTCTCCTATAAAATCTGAAGATGCAACCTGTGCTATTAAAAAAAGTATTAGCTACAAAGGCAGCAACATCACTTATGTTTTAGAGGTTGATGATGGAATTTTATGCACTGTAAATTCTGACAAGGAATTTGATGATGAAAGTTTGCTATGGTTAAAGATCAACAAATTTTCTTTTTTTAAGGAAGGATAACATGAATAACAAGAATATTGGAATTGGATTAAACGCTGATTGGGTAGATGGGGATGATGAAAGGTTAAGGCATTGTTTAAATCTTGCAAAATCATCAGGTGGAAATAGCTGTGAGCTTATTGCTCACTCTATGGATATCTTTATAAATCATAAGATTTTAAAAAATCGCCTTTTAGATGTTAAAAAAGTTCTTTTAGAGTTCGACTTTAACTATTCCATGCATATGCCTTATTCTTTCGATCCTCAAAGAGGTGATATTGATGAGAATATATCATTTTTTAAGGAATGCATAAATTTTGCAAGAGAAGTTAATATAACCTGCATTACTGCTCATGCAAGTGAAATAAATATTTATGATGAAGAAGGTATTAAAAAAAACATAGAGATTTATAAGAAGGTTGGAAAGCTTGCAGAGGATATAAAGATCGGAATTGAAAATCCATATTATACAAAAGGTATAGATGAATGCAGAGATTATATAGGTGTTGGGCGACAAGTTGCTAAATGAAAAGTTTAGCCAGATAGAAATATTTGAACTCTATTTATGATGAGTAGAATGAAGGAGTAACGTCCTGAAATGCTCATAATAAGACAGCGGGGAGCAAAACTTTTGCATAAGAAATTGTTCTAGAGCCCGCAGATGTCGGCTGAGAGTGCATCCTGAAAAATATGAAAGTAACAGGAAAGGCGAACTAGAGGTAGTCGAGTGTATGATAGGCCGGTTGTCCATAAAAATTCTATGGTTAGTATGTACATGGAAGTACTGACGAAATTGGGAAATAAAGAGTCTAGA
>JAVBPQ010000030.1:0-48856 GCA_031549525.1 Clostridiaceae bacterium
CTTCTTTACTCCAATAGTCTCAACTATTTTAAGCTGTGTTTCATGATTTACATTTGATAATAATAGACCTGCTTGATTTGAGAGTTTATTATCCCAGATTAGGGCTTGAATTTCTATAGCTAAATTCCCTAAGGTTATATAGTTATATATGCTGGATTTGCTCATACCAAATTCTTCACATAATTCCCTTGCAACATTCATTCTATCTCCTCTAAACTTGTTTTCTTCAAGTAAAATCTGATGCCTTGTATAAATTGCTCTGCATAGATATTTCTTATCTATCCTTTTAATCTGAGTTAGCATTGAATCTATCATAAGAGCACGTAAAAAGTATTCATCACATCTATCACCATCTAAAACAAAAGCAGGAATCTTAAGATATTTTTCTGATTTAGTAGCTTTAAACAAATTCTTACAAGCAAGAACTCTAGCTCTTCCACAGATTATATGGTATTTGTCATAGTCTTTAAACCCTGCAATGATAATGGGTTCAATTAATCCCACACTTTGAATTGATGCGATTAATTTTACAAGTTCATCTTTTTGAGAAACAGGACACGGATACCAGTTTTGAGGAGCATGCTCAAGGCTAGAGATATCAATATATTGAAGATTCTCATGTATATTAACACCGCAAGAAAAATTATCAGATCTCATAGCTTCAGTCTTCTTTAAAGATTCGATAACTTCTTTTCTCTCTTCTTCAGTTATATCAGTTTTATTACTATCCCATAGCTCCATTAGCTCTGCCTTTAAAGGATCATTTTTTGCTCTTTGTTTAGGAGAAAAATCCTTTCCAATAATTATTTCTATATTAAATCCCATATCATTAAACATATTCATAAAAACAGCTCCTTTTATTAATATCAATTTTATATGTATATGAAAGTAAATGTTAAAAAATACTCTAAATAGAAAAATTAAATATCAGCTAATCTAAATAGCAATTAGGATAGAGCAGATGTTAACATTAGGACCTATGAATGTTAAATTTTCCTTATTTTTAGATAAATCCACAGGTCCATAAGTTATAAACTATTCCTTTATTCACATCCTTGTGTACTTGTACCAAGTAGTTTAATTACATAAGCATTTCATTTTTTCAAAATATTTAAGACAATATTCATTGGGAATTTCCTTTTTTTAGTCAAAATTGCTAGGGCAAGCCCTCCTTGAATAACTCCTAATGCAGCAAAAATAATATGCAACACTGCAACTACATGCAAAATTATACATTGTATAATAATCCAAAATACAAGTACAGCACCTATAAATCCACTTGTATATCCTTGCTCTAAAGATTTAAAGCTAAACAAAAATGCGCATATAAGATTGCCCATTCCAAGTACAAAAAATAAGAATAGTCCAGGAATAAAAAAACTATCAAAGTAGCCATGTAAAGCGTCAACACCAATTCCCAAAGGTTTTATAGGGTCTAATATAGCAGCAAGCCCTCCTGCCATCGCTCCTAAACCTATAAAAACGTGAAGAAAGAGTAAAATGCGTATAATCAATTTCAAAATAATCACCTTCGTAAATTAATTGTTTTTATTGTAACATTTTATATTTCTTTTTTGTTTATATCTAGCATATAAAACTTATAAAAATAAAATATTTACAAAAAATAGGTTTAATAAAACAAGCCATATAGACTTGTTTTTTAAAATTAGTTATAATTATTATAAGTTTTATATGGTGGTGTGCAATTTGAGTGAGAAAAAAACTGATTTTATTGGCATTAAAACAAAATTAATTGTACTTATGCTGTTATTTTCTACTTTCTTTGTTATTGCTACTATAATAATTTCATTTTATTATTCTTTTAAAAAAGCAGAGAGCGATACGATTTTATTTAACAATAATATACTTAATTATGCTGGACAATACGCAGATAAAAAATTACAAAATATAAATTCATCTCTAATGTCTTTTTATATAGATTCAAACCTGCGTGATATTATGAAAAATTCTAAAACACAGGATATTTTTGCAAATTCTTCTAATCTTGAATATATAAATAGTAAATTATATAACGTATTTTATACAAGCGATATGTTAAATGGAATTGCTTTTTTTATACTAGATAATAGGCAATTATTTTATTTTTACGGCTTGAGGCTTTTAAATATACAAGTTAAAAGTGATGCGATGGTTGATTTTTTGATGAATTCTAATACTGAATCTATTATTTTATCTCAAAATGAATTTGATTTTCATTCATTAGGTATAAAAAATGATTCTAATTTAAATGATTATTTTTATATTAAAAAGAATTTAAAGATTACTACTGATGGAAAAGATAGCGGATGTGTTATTATGCAATTAAAGTGGAACATATTTGAAGAGATTATGCAACAATTAAGTGCTGAAGAGGCTGGATTTACTTTTATAGCGGATACAAGAGGGAATGTTTTATATAATTATTCTAATAATTCTAATGCAAAAGAATTTGCTCAATTATTTACTCATAAAAAAATTGGTAAAACAGAGCATTTTAAGATAAATAATAGTTATGTTTTTTATACAAAGCTTAATTTAGGAGAAGCTTGCCTTGTTAAAGTAATACCTGTTTCACATATAACAGCTGGAGCTATGCCTTTTTTTACTGGTGCTCTTTTAGTTGGTATATTTATGATTCTCATTATAGTTAGTATAACCGCTTACAGTGGATTTAAAATTACCAAACCTATAATTGAATTATCTCAAAAAGTGAGATATGTTGATGAATCATTGTATTTTAAAATAGATAGATATAATAATGATGAAATTGGAATACTTCAAAGGAGCATTGAACAATTAGTAAGTAAAATAAAGGAATTAATATTAAAAGACTATAAAAACACAGTAGAAAAGCGCAATGCCCAAATAAAAGCTCTAAATGCTCAAATTAATCCGCATTTTCTCCATAATACGCTTCAAATCATAGGTGGTATTGCATTAGAAAAAAACGCCTCTGAAATATACACTATAATAAGTGTATTAGGCAGCATGATGAGATATACTTTAGGTAAGTATGAAAACGTTTGTCTTAGTGAAGAAATTAAACATATTAAAAATTACTTCTTTATACAAAACTATAGATTTATAAATAAGTTTGAAGTAAGTTATGACATCGATGACAAATTATACAATTGTTTAATTCCAAAGCTTACACTTCAGCCAATCGTTGAGAACTGTTTTAAACATGGATTTATAGATGTAAAAGGAAAGTGGTTTATTAAAATATCAGTAATATTTAAATGTAAATCAATAGTAATTTCTATTTCTGATAATGGTGCAGGCATTGATGAAATAAGACTTGAGCAAATTAAGAAAGAAATATTTTCAAAAGAAAATATTTTAGACACTACTGGTAGCTTTGCTTTAAATAATATACATAGTCGCCTTTTACTTGAATATGGTGATGGGTATGGTCTATCTATTTTAAGTAAAAAGGGTCAGGGTACTACTGTTATTGTGAATTGTGCTGATATTAGAGATAATTCCTGTATATTTGAAAGTGAGTGATATAATTGTATAAGGCTTTTATTGTAGATGATGAACCTTGGGTTAGAAAAACCATCATCAATTTAGGTAAATGGGTGGATTTTAATATTGAACTTTGCGGAGAATCAGATGATGGATATGTAGCACTTGAATATATTAAACAAAATAAACCTAACATTGTCATAACTGATATGAAAATGCCAAATATGAATGGTGTAAAACTAATGAATGAAGTAAGCCGTATTTTTCCTAAAATAAAATTCATTATAATAAGTGCATATCAGGATTTTGAATATACAAAAAATGCTATAATGTTCAACGCCATTTCTTACATTTTAAAACCAATAGATCCAGATGAATTAAATGACGCTCTCTTTAAAGTGACTAAGCTTTTAACTGAGGAAGATAAAAAAAGTAAATCAATTTTAAATTGTATTAATTCTAAGATATTAGAAATCCTTGACAAAAATTTAGAGTATTTAACTCTTTGTCTAAATACTGAAAATGAAAGTGTTCTGATTTTAAGGTTTGAAAAATTTGCAAAAGAACTTAATGACTATTGCAATAAATCAAATTTTGATATAGAAGAATTAGAAATCATGTATTTTCAAAGCTTAAAGAGCATTCAAGAGGTGTTAACATTAAATAAGGTTTTAAAACCTTTAAATCCTTCTATCTTAAACTCTGAGTACAATTTTACAGACATTTCAAATGTATTAAGATGCATGAAATTGGATTTTATGGAAGCTATAAATATTATTTTTAATGAAAGAAAAAATAAAAATAAATTAGATGTAGATAAGCTAATATCCTATATAAAAGATAATTATCGTAAGCAGAGCATATGCCTTTCAAGCATATCCAGTGATTTTTTTATAAGCAAAGAATATTTATGTAAATTATTTAAAGAAAAATATAATATAAATGTTACTCAATATATAACTAAACTCAGAATGGATAAAGCTAAGGAAATGCTTTTAGAAAGTGATAGCAGCATAAAATTCATAGCAGAATATGTGGGCTACTCTGACCTTGCTTATTTTTATAAATTGTTTAAAAGGCAATATGGTACATCGCCAAAGGCATTTATTAGAAAAAATATAAAGCCGTAACAAATGTTGCGACTTTATGGTATTTTAGTAGTTAAATTGAGGATAATATGGTTTATTTTCTTCCATTAGATCATTATAAATATTTATAGAAGAAAAAGCAGAGGATACACATGGGTCAAGCAGTAAAGCCTGCTTTAGTAGATTCCTATCCCCGTTTACGCCAGCATCTACTACTAGATGTTGTATATTGATTTGGTTTAAACACATAGAAGCGATTCCACGAGGAAGATCTCCCATGCCAATGCCATAAACTCCTTTTCCGCTTACCATAGCTGGCACTTCTACAATAGCATCATTTGGAAGATTAGTGATATATCCATCATTAGGTAAATTTACAGATATGATATAAGCATTGGTATTAAATTCTATTCCCTTTATAATTTCTAATTCTTTTTCTCCTGAAGGATGAAAAATCGTAATCTCTCCTTGACCTGGAAAATCAAAAGCAGCATCAATAGATAATGTACCATCTCCTATGCCCTTCATAAATTTATGAAGTCGTACTCGAAATTTTTCATCAAAATCAAAATCATATCCATCAGTTTCCATCATTTCAGAAGCAAAAGGAATATATTCACCTAGGTGTCCATCCCCTGAAGTTGGAAAGAGTCCAAATTTATGAAACATAAATCTTGAAAGCTTTTCAAAATCTTTATTAAAACCTAGTTCCTTTTCTCTAAGTAAGGGATATAGGTCTTCTCCAGTAACCTTATCTCTAATATCTGTCATCCAAGTGAAATGATTTAAACCACAAGCTTTTACATCTATATCCTTTGGATCTTTATCCATGATTTTAGATACAATCTTTATTCCTTCTCCTATTTGATGACAAAGCCCTACAGCTTTTACTTTAGTATATTTTTTTATTGCAAGGCAAATTCTGCTTTCTGGATTTGTAAAATTTATCAAAAGGGCATCAGGGCAAATAGTTTCTATATCCTTACATATATCGAGGATGATAGGAATATTTCGTATTGTATGAAAAGCAGCACCAGGACCTCCATTTTCACCTAATACATGGTCTATACCATATTTTTTAGGTATTAGAAAATCTTTTTTCCACATTTCATTTCTATTAACTGCAACTGATACGATTATATATTTAGCTCCTTTTAGAGCTTCTTTTCTGTCGACAGTTTTAGTGATTAGATAACCAGATTTTAATTCACTGTTTATCCTCTCCACTGCATTTACAGTAAAGTCTAAAGCTTCTTTATTTATATCTACAAATACAAGTTCACTTCCCCAAAGTTCCTTTGTAGTAAATAAATCTCGTATTATAGATAAACTAAAAGATGCACTTCCTGCACCAATGATTACAATTCTAGGTTTTTTCATATTTACCCTCCTTATTAAACTCTATAAATTGTATTGTTATTTATAATTTCCTTTATTTCAATAAGTTGATTCAAAATTAGATCTCTATATGAACTGCTTTCAGCAAGTTTTCTTACGATTTCAAATTCTTCCTTAAAAAGTTCAATATTTACAGCTTTAGGAGCATCGCCTACGAGCTTTTTAAAATTATCATTGAATATTTTATTTAAACATTCTCTTTCAAGGTCTAGTCCTCTTAAATTCATATCAAAACCAGAAAAAGTATCTGAAGTTTCCATAAATCTTTTAACTGTATCAGGTTTTATTCGCCATTCATCTTGAAAATTATCTGTTCCAAATAATATACGATGGGCATATTTAATAAAAAAATCTTTCCAGTCTTTATTATTGCTAAAATCTTTATACATCTCTGTACCAGGAGTAATATCAAAATACACATTTTTATAAGTATCTAATATTTTTAAAGTTCTATTTATATCTTCTGACATAAAATAAAAATGAGCAAAAATAATATTTATGGAAAATTTATTTAATATATGAAATATCTCGTCATACATTTCTTCCTTGGATAAAAAGGTACCATCTCCATAAAAGAATCCATATTGAAATGCAAATGATGGAGCTCTGTCTTTGTGCCAAAAATCTTCAGGGTCATTAACATGCATCAATAGGGGAATTTTATTTTTAGAAAGGTAATCATAAAAATCGTCGTAGCTTGCGTCATCTAATCCTATAGATAATCTTTTGCGAACATTTGGTTTTGATTCAATCATCTTCATACCATCAAAACCCATTGACATAAGCCTCTTTGTGTGAGGTAAGAAATATGAAGAATCTCCTGGTCCCTTATCCTTATAATAGAGCCCACCAAAAGAGTATACTTTTGAAGGACAAAGTAATTTCATTGCAAGAGATAAGATATTATTAGTTAAATATTCATTGCTATATGCTGTTATGCTTAACATATTGATGTTTTCGAAATAACCAGTATTTACCATAGATTTTATTTTTAATAAATCTGATGGATTGTAAGCATGAACATGACAATCAGTTATCTTCATAGTATTAATCCTTTCTTTTTAAGTTTTAACCCTTTACTGCCCCACTTACCATGCCTTTTATGATCTTATCGCTCATAGAGAAGTAAAATACCAAGGTAGGTATGATAAATATGACTACACTTGCAAGCATTGCCCCAAAGTCTGCTCGCCTTTTTCCAACAAATACACGAATGCCTATAGATAAGGTACGGGATGCGTTGGAAGAGGTAAATAAAAGAGGAAACATAAATTCATTCCAAAATGCAATACCTTCAAAGATCATAATAGTTATGATAGCTGGCATAGCCATAGGAAAGATTATAGATGTATACATTTTAAATAAATTTGTACCGTCCATAATAGCTGCTTCTTCTATTTCATGAGGCAATGATTTCATAAATGCAACTAGAATAAAAACTGTGGTTGGAATGGAAAAAGCTACATATGGAATGATAAGCGCAATAGTCTTATCTAAAAAATTTAATTGTTTCATCATGACAAATAAAGGAATTATGCTTGCATGTTGAGGTAAAAGTACACCTGCAACAATTAAACTGTAAACAATAATATTCCATTTGAATTTAAATCTTGATAGAGCAAAAGAGCACATAGTTCCTACTACTATAAGTACTAAAAGAGAAAATACAACGACCAACACTGTATTTTTTAAGTAAATCCAAAAATCATTATTATCAAATACAATAGAATAATTTTCAAGTTTAATTTTAGTAGGCAATCCCCAAGAGTTATCCATAATATCTAGTGATGGGCGTAAAGAGTTTATAAAGGTCCACGCTAGAGGATACATGCAAAGAATAAACCAAAGGGACATTATTCCCATAAGTAGAAAGGTTTTAAATGTGTTTTTTTTCATTGTATATTCTCTTCCTTTCTTATATCTTTAAGTCAAATCTTTTTTTGTTAAATATCTAATTAAAAAAGTGTAAAGCAAGCTTAAAATGAATATAATTACAGCTATGGTGCTTCCATACCCCATTTTTCCATTGCTAAATGCAAGCGAATACATATAAGTAGAGAGCTGCTCGGTTGCATGGGCAGGTCCGCCTTGAGTTAATATCCAAACGATGTCGAAGTTTTTAAGTGAGGCAGTCAAGTCTAGAATAAAACTCATGACAAGTACATCTTTTAATAAAGGTAAAGTGATGAAGAGGCTTGTTTTGGTATAGGTTGCTCCATCTATTTCTGCTGCCTCGTATAATTCGTTTGAAATATTGCCAATACCTGCAGAATAGAGCACAAAGTTAAAACCAACTGCTCCAAAAATTCCTGGAATATAACAGCAAAATATTGCTGTAGAGGGGTCTGTAAGCCAGCTTTTTGCAAGATTAGATAGACCAATGTTATTTAAAAAGCTGTTGATAAGACCAAAGCTTGGATCATACATTAAATTCCACATGAGGGCAATAGCTGATGTAGAAATAATCGTGGGTAAAAAATAAGTAAATCTAAACATCTTTTTTAATCTTACGGATTTGTGATTTACAAGGATAGCAAATAAAAGCGCAAGAGGCAAACGTATAAAAATACCAAACAGTGCAAAAATCAAGCTATTTTTCATTGCAATATAGAAAACTGGATCTTTTAAAAGCTTGATATAATTATCAAACCATATGAATTTCTTTACTAAAGAAGCACCATTCCAATCTAGCAAAGAATAAAAGCAAGAGGCTAAAATTGGGTAAAGGCAAAAAACTAAATAGATAAATAGAGCAGGGAATATAAAAGGAATTAGCCTATGGCTTTTTTTTGTGTAGTCCAAGCGATCACCTCTTTAAAATTATCTTTAAAAATTCAATTATTTTAAGTTAACCTCATCTAGTTGTTTTGCCATCTCTTTTTCATCTATTTTTTTGTCTATTAAAAGCTGAATTAATTCTCTAAATTTAGGGTCTGTATCAGCTTTTCTAAAAGCACACCAAGGCGTCGTTATATCATTAAAAGAATTTGCTTTTTCGCTAATATCTATAATTTTTGAAAATGTTCCTAAGGAATTTTTGTCTACAGTAACACCTTTATAGCCACAAAGCATCTTTGCTTCTGTATACCATTTACTTGCTACTTCTTTACTGCAAAGTCTTTTAACAAGATCAATAGCATAATCTTGTTTTGAAGAATCGATTTTTGAGGAAATCATCCAACCTGAATCAACACCTGAGGATGAATATCCTTTATATTCAGGTTTTATATATGGAAATGGTAGAAAATCTAATTTTTTAATAAATTCTGAACCGTTTTCAGTATCATTTTCCATTTGACCAAGCGCCCATACACCATTTAACATAAATGCTGCTTTTTCATTAGTAAATTGTGAAGCCGATACATTATACTCAATTCCATTGATACCAATACCAGCATAATCACATATCTCATTTAATTTTGTAGCTGCATCTAAAAGAGCTGGTTTATCAAAAGAACCTGTACCTTCACACACTGCGTTGTAATCTGCTCCAGCTCCCATAACCCCTGCAAGTTCAGCAAGCCACCAAGGAGTGTTATCAGCATTTTTACCAAATATTGTGACAGGTATATATTTACCACCATCTTTTATAGTCTTTAAGCAATTTATAAAATCATCATATGTTTCTGGGGATTTTAAACCATATTCATTCAATATATTTTTATTTGTATATAGAATCATAGGACTATAACCTTGTGGAACGAAATAAATTTTTCCATTAAAATTAGTTTCACTGAACATAGTAGGTGGAAACATAGAAGCCCATTCCTTATCTGAATCAAAAACAGGTGTCATATCAAGGGCTAAATTTGCGTCAACATATTTTTGTGAATATGGTAAAAGCCCAGTTAAGATAATGTCAGGAACTATTCCTGTTGCAGCCCAAGTGTTAAATTTATCTTGATAATTGTCTCCAGGCAACTCTTCGATCTTTAAAGTGACATTAGGGTTATCTACCTGGAATTTATCAAAGACTTCTTTTAAAATAGGTGCTCTAGGATCTTTACCACCCCAATAATGAGAAATGGAGATTTCAATTTTTTTTGAAGGATCATTATTTTGCCCTCCTGAAGAACCAGTTTGATTATTACAAGCAGTAAATGATAATAACACAATGAAAATAATTGTAAAAGAAATTTTCTTAAAAAAATTATTATTAGACATAGATTCCACTCCTTGTTTAAATATATCTTGAATTATATACGAAAATGTTATCATTTTCATTTGATTTTTTTAATATTAAGTTTTGTAAAATATTAAACTAATAAATTCTAACTTAGCAATAAACATGAAGGCATAAATTGCGAAAGTAGATAATATTAGTTATATATCGATAAAAGATACAAATTTAACAAAATAAATCTGTAGAATTTTTCAAAAAGACATGTTATAATATTGTTAAATAAATTCCGACCGTGTGCGATATATGGGTTTATATTGATCCAACAAATCGATGTATGGGAACTGATCTCTTGTTGTAGATTGAAACATCTCATCCTTTGATGGACTTGAAGCAATGAGGAGAGTACCCACCTGCTTTTAGCGGGTCTTAATTGCTCATATAAAACGGCATGGTGGGTTTTTTTATTATATTTAAAGGAAAACGATTATGTATAAGTATGCTATACTTTTAAACCCAGGTCACAATAGAGTATATTTTGAAGCTTCAAAGAAATTATCGCTCATAGAATTTCAAGTAGCTAAAGAAAATCTTTCCACAGAAATCATAAAATTTTCAAAAGAAGAGATTTCTGGAGTAGATTATATAACTTTTGAGTCAAAAGAAAAATTAATAGAAGCTGATATAATTTTAATATCAAGGCTTTCTTTTACATATGCTATTTTTATGATAACAAATCTAGATGATGACATTTGCTTAAAACCAATTTATAAACATAGCTCATATTATTTTAATGAAGATCTCAGCATGATCTTAAAATATAGCGGTAAGACTAATGAATTATTTACAAGGCTTATGCTTAACATAGCTCTTATGACATATTCTAAAGGTAGAGAAGAGAAGGAAACCTTATTGCTTCTCGACCCTGTTTGCGGAAAAGGTACTTCCTTATATGAAGCTCTTATGCTTGGAATTTCCGCTTATGGAATAGATATTAGCAATAAATCCATTCATGATTCTCATATTTATTTTAAAAAATATCTTGAAATTGGAAAATACAAACATACATTGCATATTGAAAAGGTAAGCGATCCAGCTAGAAAAGCTCGTGGAAACAGGATAAGCTTTGAATTTGCTAAAAATAAGGATGATAAAAAATCAGGAAATATTTTAAATTTAGAGCTTATAGATGGAGATTCAAAGTATGCAGATGTTTTTTTTAAGAAAAACATGTTTCATATTATAATGGGAGATCTTCCTTATGGAGTGCAGCATGGAAGCAAGGTTTTAAGTGCTGAAGAGTTTACAAGAAACCCCAATGAATTTTTAATAAATTGCCTTCCTGCTTGGATAAAAGTTCTAAAACCAGGAGGAGTGCTTATTTTATCGTGGAACAGCTTTGTTTTAAAGAGATCTTCTATGGAAAAGATTTTAAAAGAAAAAGGCTTAGAATTATCATTAAACGATGATCCTCACGCTTTTTCTCATAGGGTAGATCAAGCCATAAATAGGGACATTGTGGTTGCAATTAAAAGATAAGATTTTTGGAGATTTAAATGAAAAACACAGCTTATATTATAATTCATGGGTTTGCAGGGAGTGTAGATGAGGTAATATATTTAAAAGAATTTCTCATAAATAATGGATTAGATGCATATACAATTTTGTTAAAAGGTCATGGAACTACAAAGAAAGATTTAGCTAAATATACCTATAAACACTGGATAAACCATGCTTTAGAAGATATTTTAAAAATAAAAAAAGAGTATAACAATATATGCTTGATTGGATTCTCTATGGGAGGACTCATATGTACCAATATATTTAATGAGGTAGGAGCATCAAAATTGATCTTGATAAATTGTCCTGTTTATTTTTGGAATATTAAATTGATACTTAAAAATATAGTTTCAGATATAAAGAATAACAAAAGGGATAACATAAGGTTTTACTTAAATTCTTCATTTAAAGCACCCTTTAGATCATTGGTAAATTTTCTCATCATTTTAAAAAGAACAAAAAAAATGTTTTGCAAAATAAGAGCAAAAACATTTATATTACAATGTTTAGATGATGATACGGTGCAATCTAAGAGTGCGCAATATATTAGAGAAAGAATTAAAAATTCTACCATTAAATATTATGATAAAGGTGGTCATCAAGTGCTTTTAAGTCCTACTAAAGATGAAGTGTTCTGTGATATATTTAACTTTATAAGTTTTTAGCAAAAGAATTTTATTTAATGGAATACAAATGGACTTCTGTCCCATAAGTATTCTGCTTGTTTCCAAATATCATAAGGTATAAATAATTCTCTTTTACCTATTTTTTTGTACATAAGATCTTGAGAAAATTTAACTAAAGAAAGCATATGATGAATGCCTGTTCTCATTTCAAGCCTTACAGCTTCACAAATAGTAGGAGAGGCATTATTAATTCCTCTTAGTTTCATTTCTCTCTCAACAAGATCTATATCATAATGTACATATCTAAAATAAACTTTTCCTTTTTCTTCATCAAATAATACATAAGTTGCGACTTCCGGAATTCTATCTAAGGAAATACCAACAGAACCAGCACTTATAAATATTTTATCCTCAATATAAAATTTGCGTAAAAGATGGGTATGGCCAACAACAAGGACAGATTCATTTAAAGGTTTTAAGTAAGATTTTATCTTATCTATGTTTATTAATGTATCTCTTGTTTTAGTTGGAGAGCCGTGTGCTAACAAAAATGAAAACTTGTAAGCATCATAACTTGTGGTTAGCGGGAGATTTGTTAGTACATCAATATGTTTTTTTGAAAGTTTATTTAAAGTCCAAATAAACGTTCCAAATTGATTTGTAGTTTTCCATTCTTCAAGTTCCCCATTTAAGAGTTTTAGAAGATCTTCTTCTCTATTTCCTTTGATAATTATAGCATTTATATCTATCAACTTATCCATGACTTCACATGGAAATGGTAATTCGCCAATTAGGTCACCAAGTGCAAATATTGCATCAACTTTTGGCATATCATTTAGTACTGCTAAAAGCGCAGGGTAATTACCGTGAATATCTGAGATGATTGCAATCATATGAGTATACCTCTTTTTGTTACTAATAATATTATAGTAAACAAGTTCATAAATAAGTATATCTTAAATATTATATTTTAATTAAATTTATAAAAATTCTGCACCATTTAAGCTTTTTATGTTTCTTAGACATTCTAAATTATTATCAGATCTCTTATAAGGTCTAGCTAAAGCTATATTAATAAAATAATCACTATAATCTGAAAATTCTTTAAAAACATTTTTAGAACTAGAATCATGAGTATATTCCATTGCATTTAGAACTAAGGATTTTATAAACATATTTGCTAAATTTACGCTATCACATGGGGGAATGAGATCCAATTGTATCAACTTATCTAATACCGTAATTATATTATTTACTGGGGTGTAGATTAAGCATGTGAATAATAAATTTTTTATATTATCATTATGATATTGTTCCATAAATAATATGCGCAACATATTTTGCATAATTTGTTTATCGTCATCATTGAAAATATAAATAAATCTCCTAAGTATTTGTTCTGGTGTTTCTGTTTCTAATAACTTATCTAATTCTTCAATTTTAGGTTGATGATTAATTAGTTTTTCACTAAAGTAATTTATGATATTGTCCAAAATATCTTGTTTGTTCTTATAATGATTATATAAAGAACTAACTTTAATTCCAACTGCATTGGATATTTCTCGCATACTTACAAGTTCATATCCCTTTTCTCCTAAGAGTATTGAAGCTTCCTCTAAAATTTTATGCTTAGTATTATTTAACTTGCCCATTAATTATACCTCCATATAATAAGACATCTAAATTCTATAATAATAACTTTTAGCTAAATTTTCAAGCATTTTTTGGTAAAAATTTCATTTTTTAAAAAATAATATAATTTAAATTTTTACAAAAGCAAAAATTTTATTGATGAAATTGGTTATTTATGAGAGTATAAAACAAAAATTAGTATTTTATTAATATTTACTTCTATGAATATTTATAAGTTAGTATTTTCAAGTCATTTTTGGTTATATTTTTAAAGAGATAAAATTATTCATGTTAATATTTTTTATTACACCCATAAACTTACAACTTTAAAGTTGGATTTATAGGTGTTTTTTGTGATAATAGAAAAATTACTGGACAAAATAAAAAAAGAAAGGAGGACGAACATGAAGAAATTTATTTGTCTTTTTATTGCATTTGGGATATTAGTTGGATTTCATGTTAATATATATGGAACAGAAGAAAAATCTAAAAATCGTGACGTTAATAATGAAGTAGGTGGAATTATCGTAGACTGTAAGTCTGCACTTTTAATGGAGCCTAATTCAGGTAAAATATTATATGAAAAAAATTCAAATGAAAAATTTGCTCCTGCATCTGTTACAAAAATAATGACCATGCTTCTTGCTATGGAAAAGATAGATTCAGGGCAAATGAATTTTAATGATACTATAACTGTAAGCGAAAATGCTAAAAATATGGGCGGTTCAACAATGCTTTTAGATATAGGTGAGGTAAGAACGGTAGAAGAGATATTAAAAGGGATTGCTATTTGTTCAGGAAATGATGCAGCTGTTGCTATGGCCGAATACATAGGCGGCTCTGAACAAAATTTTGTTAATATGATGAATGAAAGAGCACAACAGCTAGGAATGGTAAATACCACATTTAAAAATTGCCATGGTCTTCCATCAGAAGGTCATTTATCTACTGCTAATGATATATCTATTATGTCTAGGGAGCTTTTAAAACACCCATCTATATTAAAATATACAGGCACTTATATGGAAACTCTTAGTGCTGGTAGAAAGACACCTATTGAGATGGTAAATCATAATAAACTTGTAAGATTTTTTCCAGGATGTGATGGATTAAAAACTGGATTTACTGATGAAGCTAAATATTGTATATCTGCTACTGCTATAAAGGAAGGTGTTAGAATGCTTTCTATAATAGTAGGAGCTCCTACTTGGCAAATTAGAAATAGGGATGCTTCTATGCTTATGAACTATGGATTTTCACAGTTTATAAGTAGACAACTTGTTACAAAGGATGAGGATATAGAACAAGTATCGTTGAATAAAAAAGGAGACAAATTCTTTATCTTAAAAGCAGCAAATGATCTTTCTTGTGTAATCATAAAGTCCAATAAAGAAGAGATGAAAAAAATATGTAAATATGAGCTTGTAAATAAAAAATATGAAGCTAATGAGATAATAGGAAAATGTGAGATATATCTAGGCAATGAACTTGTTGGAGAAGTAGATGTTTATACTGATAGAGAGTTTAAAGTAGGAGGGATCGCTGATAATATAAGAAATAATCTTCAAAAAATAATTGAATTAGGAATATAAAGAAAAATATATTGAGGCTGTTGCACTAAGGATTAAATAAAATGGTCCTAACGCACCAGTCCTTTTTTATAATTTTAGTATAGCCTAATTAATTTCTTGCTCTTTTTTTATGTAAAATATGCTATACTAAGAATGTTAAAATTTAAAAGGATGATAAAATATGACCTTAAAAGTTAAAACACAAGATTTTGAAGGACCTTTTGATTTGCTCCTTCACTTAATATATAAAAATAAAATGAATATATGCGATGTTAGAATTTCTAAAATCACTGAAGAGTATATGGAATATCTTAAAACCATTAAAAGTATGGATATGGAAGTTACCTCAGAATTTGTTTTAATTGCTGCAACCCTTCTTGAAATAAAATCTAATATGCTTCTTCCTAAAAAAGAAGAAAAGGAGGAAGAAAGTGAGATAGATCATGAGAAGTTTTTGATGGAAAAACTTATTTTGTATAAAAAATTTAAATCTATAGCAAATTTTTTAAAAGAAAGATATGAGAGTTTAGATGAGATCTATTTAAAGAAACCTGACATTATAGAGAGACAAGATGAAAGAATTGATTTAAAAGAGTTGCTTAAAAATGTAGATGTGATTAAGCTTAAACATATATATGAAAAGTTGATACATATTCATAATTTAAGACAAAATCATGAAGATAAGATAGTAAAGAAAAATATTAATTTAGATAAATATAAACTTGAAAATAAAGTAGATATTATCTTATTGATGTTAGAGGATAATGAAAATTTTAAGTTTAACAATTTGATTGGAAGTTATTCTGAAAGAATTGAGATAATAGTTACATTTCTTGCACTTCTTGAACTTATGAGATTGAAACAAGTTGTTGTCTATCAAGAAAAAAACTTTTCTGATATTTTAATTGAAAGGGCATAAATATCAATGAGCAAGCATAATGATTTATTTTCTATAATAGAATCTATACTTTTTGTAGCAGGAGAAGCTGTAAGCTTAAAGGATATTTCTGATATATTAGAGGTTAAAGAAAGTGAAATTAAAGATGTTTTAGATAGTATGGAAAAATATTACAAAGAAAGCAATAGGGGTATTATGTTACTAAATTTAGATAATTCCTTTAGCTTAGGAACTAAACCTGAAAACTCTAAATTTGTTCAAAAATTATTGAAAATAGATGGAAGAAAATCTTTATCACAAGCTGCACTTGAGACTTTAGCTATAATTGCATATAGACAACCTATAACAAGGATTGAAATAGACGAAATAAGAGGTGTAAGAAGCGATAGAGCTATTGTAACACTTCTTGAAAAAAACATAATAAAGGAAAGTGGAAGGAAGGATTCACCTGGAAGGCCTATTTTATTTTCTACTACACATGAATTTTTAAAGGCTTTTGATCTTAGATCTATAGAAAATCTTCAGAATTTATTTAAAGAAACAAAATAAAAGGTGGTGCATATTTAAATCACCACGCTTATCTTTGTACCAAACCTGAACGTAAACATCTTGTGCATACATTTACAGTTTTATGGGTACCATTTACAACTGCTTTAATTTTCTTTAAATTAACGGCCCATGACCTATTTGATTTTCTATGTGAGTGGCTGTATTGGGCACCAAAAATTGTTCCTTTTCCACAAAAATCACATGTTCTGGACACTAAGAACACCTCCTTGTCTATTAAGGCAAAATAAATAAACCTTTCTAATTCTATCATATATATATCATTTTTGGCAAGGGAGTCTACAAACTTTATTATTTTTTTAAATTTTTTAACCTTTCTATTTAAAAGGCTTATCATTTCTATATAAGCAAGAATGTGTAATTATAAATATTGAAATATGATAATATTTAATATAAAATAAAATGTATGTAAGGAGGGATATCATAATGATAGATCAGATTACAAATAGTTTAGGTTCTATTGAGTACGAAGAGGATGTTATTGCAAGCATAGTTGGTTTATGTACTATGGAATGCTATGGAGTTGTGGGCATGGCAGCCAAAAATGCTCATGATGGATTATGGGAACTTATGAAGGTGGAAAATTTAAAAAAAGGCGTTAAAGTTAAAAATATTAATAATATGTTGCAGATAAATTTGTTTATAATCATTGAGTATGGGACGAAAATACCAATTATTGCAAACAATATAATTCAAAAAGTAAAATATAATATAGAATATTACACCGATTTAAAGGTTTCTTCTATTACGGTAAATGTTCAGGGATTAAGAGTGTAGGAGGTAATTTTAGTTGGATGATTTTATTACAATAAAAGGGAATACTTTTTATAACATGGTAATGAATGCTGCAAACAGGTTAGAGGAACAAAAAGAGTATATAAATTCTTTAAATGTATTCCCTGTTCCAGATGGTGATACTGGCACAAATATGGCTGCAACATTTAAAAATGCCGTAAATGAGATAAATGGGAAGAGAAATGGAACTATTGAAGAGGTATCGAAGATACTTTCAAAAGGGGCGCTGATGGGTGCAAGAGGAAACTCTGGAGTAATACTCTCTCAGATTCTACGAGGTATAGCTAAAGGTTTTGAAGGAAAGGTAGAGGCTACTTCTGAAGATTTTGCAAAAGCCCTTATAGAAGGTTCAAATTCTGCTTATAAGGCGGTTATGAGACCTACAGAAGGAACAATACTTACCATAATTAAGGCTGCAGGTGAAACTGCATCAAGATATAAAAATGAGAGCATAACTAAATTATTCTTAGAGATAATAAAAAATTGTGAAGAGACATTGCTTAAAACTCCAGATATGAATCCTGTGCTTAAAAAAGCAAAGGTAGTGGATTCTGGAGGCGTTGGTCTTATCGTAATTTTAAAAGCTATGTATGCTGTGATTTCAGAAAATATAGGTGATGTTGAATATAATGAATTTAAAGGAAGTACATTAGATAAAGTCTATATTCAAAGCCCTGCTGAAGATTTTGAGATAAAAAATGGATATTGTACAGAATTCCTAATCCTATCAAATTATAAAAATATAAATCTATTTAAAAATGACCTAGAAAAGTTAGGGGATTCTATGGTGGTTGTGGATATGGATGATATAATAAAAGTTCATATTCATACAAATGATCCTGGAAGGGTTTTATCTAAAGCATTAAAGATAGGTGAATTAAGCAGAATAAAGATAGATAACATGAGAGAAGAACATAGGCATGTGCTTGAAATGAATCATCAAAATGGGTTTACAGAAACATCTTATGGTTTTAAAGAAATAGACAAAGAAAAAATGAAATATGGTTTCATATCTGTTGCTGCAGGCGAAGGGCTTATAAATATATTCAAGGATTTAGGCTGCACATATGTTATTGAAGGCGGTCAAACTATGAATCCTAGCACTCAGGATATATTAAAAGCAGTAAATGAAATAAATGCAGAAAAAATAATGGTTCTGCCAAATAATAAGAATATAATAATGTCTGCAAAGCAGGTACTAGACCTTTCCGATAAGGATGTCACAATAATTGAAACAAGCTCAATTCCTCAAGGTATAACTGCACTTACAGCAATAAATGAAGATATTTCACTAGAAGAAAATATAAAGAATATAAATAAAGCTATTAAAAATACAAAATCAGCTTTAGTCACTTATGCTATAAGAGATACAGAGATGGATGGAAGAGAAATAAGAAAAGGAAATATTTTAGGAACAATAGAAAATAAAATAGATTATGTTGGTGAAAGTTGCTATGAAGCTTTAGAAGATCTCTTAAGTAAAATGATAGATGATAAAAGTGAACTTATCACCATAATATATGGAAATGGTATAGACGATGAAGAGGTGAATTCACATATGAATAAAATAGAAGAGAAATATTCTAAGTTAGATATTCAGCTTTTAAAAGGAGATCAGCCTCTTTATTATTTTATTTTATCTGTTGAGTAAAGATACATTAAAAAAAAGGCCATTTTAGGCTTTTTTTATTATTTAAAGGTGATGATATGAACATAAACATTAATGATAATATTTCTAAAATAAAAGGGGTTGGGCCTAAAAATAAGGATATCTTAAACAGATGTTTGATTTTTTCGGTACTTGATCTTTTATTGTATTTTCCTAGAAATTATCAGTATATATCATCTATAGCAAATACAAAACATGGGAATTTAAATGATATTGTCATACTAAAATGTACTATTAAAAGGATAAAAAAAGATTTAATAACAAAGACCAAGAAAACTTTAACAACCATAACTGTAGTTTGTGATGGAAAGGACATGGATATAAAGTGGTTTAATCAACCTTACATAAAGACTTCTCTTAGGGTAGACGAAGAGTATTTTTTTAGCGGAAAACTCACAGAATATAAAGGTACAAGATATCTAGTAAATCCCAAGATTTTAAAAAATTATGAGGAAGATTTATCTAAAAGTACCATAGAATCCATATATCCTCTTGTGGAAGGCTTAACTAGTAGTTATATTAAAAAGATTATGAATAACCTTCTTCAGGAAATAATTATAAAAGAGAATTTACCAAACTATTTAATAGAAAGATTTAAATTTTATTCTCTAGATAAATCCATTAGAAATATACATTTTCCAAAATCTGAGGAAGATATTTTAAATAGCAAAAAAAGATTAAAATTTCAAGAATTGTTTTCTTTCTCTGTAAAAGTTCAGCTTCTAAAGAAATTTAGAGAGAGAAATATAAAAGGTATAGCTTTTACTATGAGCAAAGAGCTTGTATCATTTAAAGAAAACCTGCCCTTTCCATTAACTGCTGCTCAATCAAGGGCTGTAAGGGAGATACTTATAGATCAAAAGAAAGAAATACCTTGTAATAGGTTGCTTCAAGGGGATGTAGGAAGTGGAAAGACTATTGTAGCTTTAATTGCAGTATTTAATGTGATTAAAAATGGATATCAAGGAGCCTTTATGGTTCCTACAGAGATATTAGCTATTCAGCATTTTGAGGAAGCTGAAAAGCTGTTTAAAAACTTTAATATAACTACAGAGCTCTTGCTTGGCAATCAAACAAAGAAGAAGAAGGATGAGATTAAAAAGAGAATAAAAGCTGGCGAAGTTCAACTGGTGATTGGAACTCACGCCCTTTTTCAAGAAGATGTTGAGTTTTTTAACATAGGGATGGTTATAACAGATGAGCAGCATAGGTTTGGCGTAAATCAGAGGAGTAAGTTTATAAATAAAGGTAAAAATATAGATGTACTTGTTATGACAGCAACACCTATACCGAGGACTATGAGCCTTTACCTTTATGGTGATCTTGACATTTCAATCATAGATGAATTACCTCCTGGGAGGCAAATAATCGAAACATTTTATGTAAAATCATCTGAAAGAAATAGAGTTTATGAGTTTACTCTTTCTGAAATAACAAAAGGAAGGCAAATATATGTAGTATGTCCTCTTATTGAGGATAGCGACAAAATAGATCTTCAATCTGTAGAAAAGCTCTTTGAGGAGTTAAAAGATAAATATTATAAAAATATTGAAGTTGGCATGTTAGTAGGTAGGATGTCATCTTATGAAAAAGATGATATTATGAAGAAATTTAAGGAAGGGAAGACAAAAGTTTTGATATCCACAACAGTGGTAGAGGTAGGAGTGAATGTACCAAATGCAACTGTGATGGTCATTGAAGATGCTGAAAGATTTGGATTATCTCAGCTTCACCAATTAAGAGGAAGAGTGGGAAGAGGAAAATATAAATCCTATTGTGCTCTCATCGCAAATGTAAAAAATGATATAATAAGGAGGAGGATGGAGGTTATTTGCTCAAGTAATGATGGGTTTTATATTTCTGAAGAGGATATGAGAATTAGAGGAGAAGGGGAGATATTTGGTTTTAAACAACATGGGGATGAAAATTTTAAGCTTGCTGATATAAGTGAGGATATGGAGCTTTTAAAGATTGCGAGTGTAGAAGCTAAAAAATTATTAAGTAATGATGATGAGGAGTCAAAGAGATTTTTAATGGAAATAGAAAAGGGCATAAATGATTCAGGAGAGTATATTTGTTTTAATTGATAATCTAAAAAGGAGGATTCTATGCGAATTATATCAGGAATAAAAAAAGGTCATACAATATTTTCTCCAGAGGATGGAATTAAAACCACAAGACCAACCCTCGATAGGGTGAAAGAAGCTATGTTTAGCATAGTTCAAAATTATATCCCAGGCAGCATTTCCTTAGATCTTTTTGCAGGCACTGGAAGCTTAGGACTTGAAGCTTTAAGCCGAGGTTCAAGAGAGTGTTTTTTTGTAGATGAGAACTTGAATACTTTTAAGATATTAAAGAAAAATGTTGAAAAGCTTGAATTTTCATCTATAGCTTATCTACTTAATATGGAAGCTAAAAATGCCCTTAAAAGGTTTAAGAATGAGAGTAGGGTTTTTGATTTGATATTTATAGATCCACCTTATCTTAAGGATATGATTGGACCTTGTATAAAATACATATCAGATGAGGGACTTTTAAATCCTAAGGGAATTATAATGACAAAGATAGATAGCTCAGAAGAAGCATTTAATGGAACAGAAAATATAAAACTTATTGAAAAAAGGAAATATGGAAATACCACTTTAGTATGGTATAAATTACAGGGGGAAGAAGTATGAAGAAAGCAGTTTATCCAGGGAGCTTTGATCCAATTACAAATGGTCACTTAGATATCATAGAAAGAGGCAGTGATATATTTGATGAATTGATCGTTGCAGTTCTCATCAATCCTCAAAAAGAAGGTGCTTTTTCTGTGGAAGAGAGGGTAAATTTAATTTTAAAGGCAACTGCACATATAAAGAATGTAAAGGTAGTAAGTCATTATGGATTATTGATAGATCTTTTAAATAAAAGTGGTATAAAGATCATATTAAAAGGGTTAAGAGCTGTTTCAGATTTTGAGTATGAATTTTCCATGGCTCTTATGAATGACCACCTTGCTCCAGAAATTGAAACCATGTTTATGATGACAAGTTATCAGCATTTGTACTTAAGATCTTCTACTGTAAAAGAATTAGCATACTTTGGTGGAGAATTAAGAGGTCTTGTTCCAGATGCAATCGTGGATGAAGTTAACAAAAGGCTTAAAAGGGCGGAGAGAATTTTATGACCTTTTAAGCCATGAAGCTATTGAATATAAAATAAATAATTGAAAAAATAATGCTGCAAATCACCCCTTGCAGTATTTTTCGTTTTATAAATTTTTTGCCATCTTTAAGAGTGTCTCCAATAAAGTTAAAACTTTGAGATAAAATAGAGATACCTCCAAATGTAACTAAAAAACAGGTTATAGTGAGCTTCATTTCTGTAAAATATGGATACTTTGATAATATATAAGACCCATTGGACATCTCTAAAATTCCTAACATGAAATATCTTATTAAACTGAGGTCTTTATTAAATATATTGGAAATATAGTAAAATATATTATCTATTATTTTGCTCTCATTTATAATATTTATTATTATATAAAATATTATAATGGTAAACCCTATGGATAAAAGTGAGTTAAAAGTATTTTCAATTATATTTATATTTTTATTTATATGCGATAAAGAAGGTTTCTTATAAAATAATAGTAGCATTATAAATGAAGATATCAAGCTGCTTATTAAAAAGAGCATCCCTATGGTTTTGTTTTGGTAGAATCCTATTCCTATAGTGGAGTATAGAAATATAGGATTTGGATTTGAAGTTATGGAACATAAACTCTCATATTCATCATAGCTAAGTTCACCATTTAAAAATGCTTCAGTGCTTAATTTACTACCTAAAGGATATCCACATAAGAGGCTTAATAAAAATACTTGAATATATGTAAAGTTATTTTTAGAATTATGTAAAAATACGGAGAACCCTCCTAAATTCATAAATATATTTGTGAGTATTAAAAATATGAATAATGAAGGAAATACTTTTGTTAAAAAAAATATTCCTCCTTCAATGGTAAATTTTATTAATTCTCCTGCTTTAATAAACACTAAGGATATTAAAAACACCCACACTATAACTAGATATTTATTTTTGATTTTTCTCTCTCCTAAAATTGTTTGATATAATAATATATTATGAGAAACCTTAAAATATTATAGGATGCTTTAAATAATCTTCAAATGGGTCTATATCTTCGTTTATTTGAGAATAAGCCTTTGTACAATTTACATTTAAGAGCTTTTCTATGGAATCTTCATTTTTGTTTAATGTAGAGTATAAAGATGTATTTTCCTCTTTCTTTTTCGTATTTAAAAAATACTTTCCCTTATCATTAAAACCCAATATCTTAGCTTCTCTCGCTCTTTCTTTTAACATAGATTTAATTTTATGGTTTTCAAATCCTATAAAATATTGACATGCAATCCTAGAAAGCCTTGTGTAAGTATATCTTTTCGACTTTGATGACTTTATAAAATCTTCTAAAGAGTTAGAAGATTTTATGCTGTTTAACAGTTTATTATGAATGCCTTCAGTACAATCAGGAAGATTCATAAGCTTGTTTTCTAGAGTTAAAAGCTTATATCTTAAATATTTAAACATGAGATTATCCTGTATAAAATAACCATATCTTTTATAAAACTCTGAGAGCATAATAAAACATTCTTTACTTAGTTTATCTTCTATGTCTTTGATATTTTTACCTTTAAGATGATTTCGAATAGAGGTAGCAGATGGAAATTCATCATTTATTTCACAAGAATTATAAGATGCTCCTATTCTTTTAATGGTATAAGGTTTAATTTTTGAATCTATTCTCAATATATTTTTTAAATATTCTATGGATAAGATATTGTTTGATGAATTTAAAATTTCATGATTTAAATCTATATTATTTGATATTCCATATTCTTTTAAAGCCTCTATCCTGCATAGATGATAAGGGAGACCTTTATCTAAATATTTTCTTAAATTTATTTTAAAATCACTCGGTTCATTATGTAGTATTTTAGCTATTTTGTTTAGAGGCGTTATTTCACCTTCTTCACTTCCAAATGAAATATAATCAATATTTAGATTATTTATTAAGCTTATAGCTCCATATGCAAAGTATTCTGCAGAGGATAGAGCAAATTGGGGTGGGAGCTCTATGACTAAGTCAAAACCATTTTTTAAACAAGCTTCACATTTTGCATATCTATCTAAAATCGAGATGCTCCCTCTTTGAGTAAAGTTTCCGCTTAGTATAGCAATTAATATATCTATATTTAAATTCTCTTTTGTATTTTTTATATGATAAATGTGACCTATATGCATAGGATTATATTCACAAATTATTGCACATGAATTCATTTCATCACCTTTTTAAAATTTTGTTATGAAAAATAATACCATAAAAATATCTTATATGGGAACAATATTCTTAAAATATTTTTCAGGAGGTATTATGAGTTATACAGGTATAGTTAAATGGTTTGATAACAAGAGAGGATATGGTTTTATTTCAGCAAATAATGGTAAGGATATTTTTGTTCATCGTTCCCAAATCAAAGAAAAAGGACCAAGGAAGGATTTGCATGAAGGTGAAAACATAACTTTTGATTCTGTGGAAGGTAAAAGGGGCATGCAGGCTATCAATGTTCAAAGATTAGAATAGTATAAGAACTCTAGTAAGCCCAAATTTGGGCTTTTCTTAATGGAATAAGAATTAGTAAAAAATGAGAGAATTTCTCATGAAAATATATAAATTTATGCCTTAGATATGTTAAAATCATAAATTTTTCTTTGGACATTGAGTTTATGGACATTTTATTTTATACTTATCTTATTAATTTTATAGATAAGGGGCAAATAATGAGTTATATTAGTGTATTTGATGTTTTAGGGCCTATTATGATAGGACCATCAAGTTCTCATACAGCAGGGGCTACGAGGCTTGCTAAGGTTGCAGGCTCTATAGCTTCAGGAAATATTAAAAAAGTTGAATTTAACCTCCATGGTTCATTTTCAAAAACCTATAAAGGTCATGGCACTGACCTTGCTTTAGTTGCAGGTATTCTTGGAATGGACCCTTATGATGAAAATTTGAAAAAATCTTTTTCTATTGCTAAAGAAAAGGGTCTTTTGATAATTTTTAATGAATGTGACTTAAGCTATAAAGGTCCTATTCATCCAAATACAGTAGAATTTAAAATGACTTTGGAAAGTGGGGATATAGTTCAGGTTATGGGATCATCCATTGGTGGTGGGAGCATACTAATAACTGAAATTAATGAAGAAAGCGTAGAGTTTACAGGTAAATATCCCACAATTATAATAAATCATATGGATACACCTGGAGTCATCGCAGATGTTACAAAGATAATATATGACAACAATATCAATGTAGCATTTATGAAAGTATATAGAAGAAAAAAGGGGAGTTTTGCTTCTATGATTTTTGAAACTGATACTGTCATTCCTGATGAGGTTATACATATATTAAAAAATATATCTAATATTAAGAAGGTAAGTATAATACCTCCTGTATTATAAATCTATAAAGAAAGGTTCAAATTATGATTTCTTCAAGTGAAATAATAAATAAATGCAAAGAAAAAAATATAAGGCTTTCAGAATATACTATTTTAAATGAGATGAGAATAAATGATCTTACAAGAGATGAGATTTTAAATAAAATGAAGAATATTTTAGATATAATGAAAGATTCTGTAAATAAGGGTTTAGAAAATAAAATGACTTCAATAGGAGGACTTCTAAATGGAGAATCCTATAAAGTAAATAAATATATAAATTCTTCATCCTCAATAAGCGGTGATTTTATGACAAAGGTCATGGCAAGAGCATTATCTTGTTCAGAAGTAAATGCATCTATGGGAAGGATCGTAGCAGCTCCAACTGCAGGTTCATGTGGAATACTTCCTGCAGTTTTAATAAGCGTTGGTGAAAAATATGGACTCTCTGATGATGAGATGGTGCATGGTTTATTAACAGCTTCTTTAATAGGGGCTATGATAATGAAAGATGCTACAGTTGCAGGTGCAGAAGGAGGATGTCAAGCTGAATGTGGATCTGCTTCTGCTATGGCTTCAGCAGCAATTGTTGAGATGCTAACAAAAGATCAGGAAAAGCCATTTCATGCTGCTGCAATCTCTCTTCAAAATATACTAGGTTTAGTATGCGATCCTATAGGTGAACTTGTTGAGGTTCCATGTGCAAACAGAAATGCTACTGGAGCTGTAATGGCAATAGCTACTGCTGATTTAGTACTTTCAGGAATAAAATCTTTAGTACCTTTTGATGAGATGATAGAAGCTATGTATAAAGTTGGTAAATCCCTCCCTGAAGAATTAAGAGAAACAGGATGTGGTGGAACTGCAGGCACAAAGACAGCTCAGCTTCTAAAAAATAGTATATTTAAAAAATAGAGTTTATTTTTAAATATCGTAAAGGTGATTAAAAATGTATGTCTTGCTTAATTTTCTACAAAGTTTAAATGGGAATTTTAATAGAAGGAACTATATTCCTGAAGAAGGTTATGTTGCTGACAAAGAAACAGCGATTAGAATTGCAGAAGCTATTTGGCTTTCAATTTATGGTAAAAAAATCAAACAAAGCAAACCCTTTGAGGTTACATATATCCAAACATTAGATTGTTGGAAAGTTAAGGGAACTTCCTCTAAAGATTTATCAGTAAAATCAGTAAAAGAAATTGTAATTAAAAAAAGACATGGTGAGATATCACAAGCTGGTCATTTTTCAATTAGAGGCTTTGTTCCTGATAAAGAAACAGCTAAAAAAATTGCCGTGGCTATTTGGATTCCAATCTATGGTAAAAGAATATATAGAGAAGAGCCATTTATAGTCAAATATATTCCAATATTAAGATATTGGATAGTTACTGGTACTTTACCTGGAAATATTTTTGGTGGAGTGGCAGAGATTATAATTAAGAAGAGTAATGGAAAAATATTGTATGTTATGCATGGGTGTTAATAGTTATTTATCAAATATAGTAAGAACTCAAAAATTTGAAGTTCTTACTATCTGGTTTATTTTTATAATCTTTTATATTCTTCTTTAACTAAATTTTCTACTATAGAAGCTAATTCTTTTTGCATATCTTGCGAATAATCACTTGCATATATTGGTTTTAAAAAGGATATTTTCACGTCAACTTTTTTTATTCTACTTAAATAAAAATTTTCGCTGTTATTTTCAAAAATTCCTCTAGATCCTTTTATCATAACGGGGACAATGGGGACTTTTGTTTTAGTTGCAAGCCTTAAACTTCCCTTTTTAAATTCTCCAACTTGTCCTTTATTTCTTGTACCTTCTGGAAAGATTGCCATAGTATATCCATTATTTAGCTGCTCTATTCCTTCATTTATTACCGTAATCGATTGCCTTAAATTGCTTCTGTCTATGAAAATACATTTTTCTGCCTTCATCCAGTCGGACATTGTAATTATTTTGGATAATTCGTATTTTGTGATAAATCCTATACCTTTGCCATAAGAATGCAATAAAATAGGAACATCAAACATGCTTTCATGATTTCCTACAAATAAAACTCCACCTTCTGGTATATTTTCTCTGCCAACTATGGTAAGATTACACCCAGAACCTTTTACCATAGCCTCTGCAGTTCTCATGGCCATTTTTTCTGCGTATTTGTAAATTTTTTCTTCATCACCTTGTTTCATCAACATTTTTAGTTTAAAATGCTTAAAGAGTATTTGTAAGACAACAGGAATAAAATGATATAAAAATTTTAAGGTTTGAAAATTAATAAACTTCATACAATATACAATTCCTCCAATGCGAGCTAGTAATTATTATAACATATAAAAAGTACATTTAATATTTAAAATTCATCATAAACCTTCATTTTGTTTTAATTATGGTTTAAAATAAATCAGGGAACTTTATTCATACTATGCTTAAATAAGAGAATCCTATTAATATAAGAAGGTGATTTAATGGACAATTTTAGTGAAAATGACTTTATGAGTCATTTAAATACCCAAATGAGAAAAATAGAAGAAGGTGAGATAGTTTCAGGAAAAGTATATTCAATAAGGGATGATTTAATCATCGTTGATTTTGGCTATATGAAAGATGGAATAATAAATAAACAAGATGCTCTTTATGACCTAGAATTAAATTTAAAAGATCAATTTAAACCTGGAGATGAAATTCAATGCATGATAATGAAATTAAATGATGGTGAAGGAAATGTTATTCTCTCTAAAAAAGAAGCAGATAGTATAAAGCTTTGGGAAAATCTTGAAAAATATAAAAATTCCAAGAGAATAATGGATATAGAAGTTAAAGAAGTCGTTAAAGGAGGTCTTGTAACTTATTTAGATGGATATAGAGCTTTTATTCCTCAATCTCAGCTTGGGGAAAAGAGAGATTTAAATAGCTATGTCGGAAAGACGATATCAGTAAATGTACTGGAATTTAATAAAGAAGATAAAAAGATAATATTATCAAGAAAAGAAAGAGAGATAAATGAAAGAGAGAAACGAGTTAAAAATGCTGTTTCATATTTTTTTACTTCTCATAAACCTGGAGATATTTTTGAAGGTATAGTTATAAAATTGCTTCCTTTTGGTGCTCTTGTTGAGATAGAAAAGGATGTTGTGGGACTTGTCCATATAAGTGAAATAAGTGAAAAAAATATTCCAAAGGTTTCAGATGTTTTGTCAGTGTATGATAAAGTAAAAGTTAAAATATTGTCCTTAGATGAAGATTCAAAGAAGATATCTCTCACAATAAAAGGTGCTGAGGAAACACCAAAAGAAGATTTTAAACATTTAGTTGATAATAATGGAATATCTCAAAATTTAGGTGATATATTTAAAGATAAATTTAAAAATTTTAAATTTGATAAAGAGTAGAATAAGGCTGCTAAAACTTAATTTGGCAGCCTAAATTTTTATTTATTAAATTAAGACTTTCATAAATCCTTTAGCTATATAGTTCTTCAATTCGTAATTTGAGTAAACCTATAAAATTCAACTATACTAAAGAAAGAACAGGATCAAGTGAATTCCTCAGATTACAAGGAAGTTCAGCATATAGATTTATAAATTCTATAAATGTAAATATTCCAAAATATTGACCTGAATAAATTATAATAGACTTTTGTTTATCTGATTTATAATTTTTTATCACAACAGGAAGGGACTTACCAAAATACTTTGATCCCTTCTCTGTGTTCTTATATATTTGAAAATACATATATCCTATCAATGTCATAACTATATGAAATGTGATGAAATTGTATTTTGTACTCTTGAAATCTTCTATCTTCCAAAAGTCTTTTATTTGTCTGTAATCTTCTTCTATTTCAGGTCGTATTTCATAGGTCCTTATTATTTGCTTTGCATTCTTTGTTAAATCTGTTGTTATAAATACATAATATTCTTCTTCTGCATTTGTGGCATTGTCCCATACTACACATGCATTTAGTGGAACATCTTCTTCCTTTTGCTCACTCTCCCACATTGATCCTAAATCAGATATGAATTGAATTTGTTGTGTTTTCCTATTCTTGTTAGGGTGTTTTTGCCATATATTATTTGATTTTGCTATTGATACTGCATCTTTATATATTGTCATGTTCTTTTTTACTGGAACATATGTGTCTACTCCCTTTTTTGACTTTAAATAATTCAATATTTCCCTCGATATAAAGCCTCGGTCATTTATTAATATATCTCCTTGCTTAAATTGTGTTGTCTTTTTTAACATTTCTCTGCATAATTCTAAATCATGAGTCTTTAGTGATCCAAATGTTATTTCTTCTATTATTCCACAATCTCCAAATAAGCCTCTGATTGTTCCAAGTTTATAACCTCTTCTTGGCTCTCCATCATAACTTATAACCTCAGACTTTTCATATCTATCGTTCTCTAGATTCACTGTTATCTCTGTGCAATCTAGTATATGTATGCTTGGACTTACTGATAGCTCTGTTAATACTTCTTTTTGTACATAATCATTATAATATTTTATAAAATCTTCTCCTTCATATTTTGATACAAGATTTCTCATTACTCCTTCTGCAAATAGTCCATTTTCCAAATTTCGATCTGTATCCCATATGTTATATCCTAATTCTGATAATAATTCGCTATCTGTTACTGCAAATCCTACATCTGTTAGACTTGTCTTTAATTTCATTTTTGCTATTACTGCTAATCCTATTAAAAGATCAAATGGTATCTTTTGATTTGTATCTCTCTTATCTAAAAAACTATTTGATAGTTTATCCATTAATCCAAGTTTTTTCATTTCCAATGCTATTGTATCTATTAAATTGGGATAACTTATATCTGCACTGTCTATTTTTCCATTTTTTATTCCTTCTAATACTTTTTCTTTATCTTTTTTACTTAATTGCAACATATTTTATCATCCCTTTTTTCTTTTATTGTCTCATAAAATTAAATATTATACCACTTTTTATTTTCAGTTTTCAAATTACTTATTGAAGATATAGTTATTATATGTTGATATGTTTATTTTATAATATTATAATTAAATTAATTGTGTGGATTTAACTTAATTTTACTTTAAAAATAATTTTTTTTTTGGAGGTTTTAAATGAGTTTGTTAACGTTTAAAAGAGGGGTTCATCCTCATGAAGAAAAGTATTTAACTGAGTCTATTCCAATTGAGGAATATATTCCAAAAGGGGAAGTAGCAATTCTTTTATTGCAGCATATTGGTGCACCTTGTGAGCCAATTGTAAAGAAAGGGGATAAAGTGTATGTAGGACAAAAAGTTGGTGAGGCAAAGTCAATGGTTGCTGCACCTGTGCATGCAAGTGTATCTGGAGTTGTAAAAACTGTTGAACCAAGACTTCAAACAGATGGTACAAAAACAATGGCAGTTGTCATTGAAAATGACAATATGTATGAACATATTGAATTTAAAAAAAATCCACATTTTGATAAATTAACAAAAAAAGAACTTGTAGATATGATAAAGGAAGCAGGTATTGTTGGACTTGGCGGGGCATGTTTTCCAACTCATGTTAAATTAGCTCCTCCTGATGATTCCAAAATAGACTATATAATAATAAATGCTTGTGAATGTGAACCATATCTTACATCTAACCATAGAATTATGCTGGAATATCCCAATGAAATAACAGAAGGTATAAAAATATTTCATCATATGTTTGAAAAAGCTAAAATAGTACTAGGAATTGAAGAAAATAAAAAAGATGCTGCAGATATAATGTCAAAATCTATAAAAGATTTGCCATATTGTACTATTAATGAACTAAAAACAAAATATCCTCAAGGAGGAGAAAAACAATTAATACACACCATCACAGGTAGAGAAGTGCCTTCTGGAAAACTTCCAAGTGAAGTTGGGTGTATTGTGCAAAATGTTAATACTGTACTTGCTATTAAGGAAGCTGTTATAGATGGCAAGCCTTTAACTCATAAGATAGTTACTGTTACAGGAAATATAGTAAAAAATCCAAGAAATTTAAATGTTCCAATTGGGACAAGACTTGCGGAACTAGTTGAGCATTGTGGAGGGCTTAAAGAAGAAGCTGGAAAAGTCATATCTGGTGGCCCTATGACTGGGTTTCCAATTGTAAGTTTGAATATACCTTGTTTAAAAAGTACTTCATCCCTTCTTTTTTTTAGCAAAAAGGAAGCTAAATTCACTGAGGAAACTAATTGTATTAGATGTGGAAGGTGCTTAGGTGCTTGCCCCATATTTTTAAACCCAACTAAGCTAAATAGTTTAGTTCTTAGAAGACAATATGAGGAATTTGAAAAAAATAATGGTATGGATTGCATAGAGTGTGGATGTTGTTCTTATATATGTCCTGCTAAAAGGCACCTTACTCAGTCATTTAAGGAAGGAAAAAGAACTGTATTGCAAAGAAGAAAGAAAGCGAAGTGATAAAATATGATAGATGAATATTTAATTGTATCGTCTTCTCCTCATGTTAAAGCAAAAGATAATACTACAACTATTATGAGGGATGTTCTCATAGCTCTTGCACCTGCAGGAATTTTTGGTATATTTAGATTTGGTTTTAATGCGTTTTTATTAATTTTAGTTTGTGTAGTTTCCTGTATGGGTACAGAGTATTTGCTTCAGAGCTTAACTAAAAGAAAAATCACTGTAAGCGATTTAAGTGCTGCAGTTACTGGTATTCTTTTAGCCTATAATTTGCCGCCAGCTCTTCCATGGTGGATGGCTGTAATTGGTTCATTTTTTGCAATTTTTATAGTTAAATTTATTTTTGGTGGAATAGGACGAAATATAGTGAATCCAGCACTTTGTGCTAGAGCATTTTTGCTTGCATGTTATCCTGTTGCTATGACTAATTTTGCAGTGGATGCAACGACGAGTGCAACGCCGCTTAATATATTAAAGGGAGTTTCAGGAGAGCCTATTTTTCTGAACTTTCAGGATGTAATTTTAGGAACTAATATAGGAGGATGTATTGGAGAGATTTCAGCTATACTTTTGATAATAGGCGGAATCTATCTGATAATAAGGAAAATAATAACTATTGAAATACCTATTGCTTTTATTGGAGTTGTTTTAATATTTTCTTTAATAAGTGGAAGGGCTAATGGATTTTTTGAAGCTAAATCATTTTTAAATGGAGCATATGAGATATTTGCAGGAGGATTGATGCTTGGAGCCTTTTTTATGGCAACAGATTATACCACAAGTCCTCTTACAAGTAAAGGAAAAATAATATTCGGCATAGGCTGTGGAATTATAACTTCTGTTATAAGATTAATAGGTGGTTATGCTGAAGGTGTATCTTATTCTATTTTACTTATGAATTTATGTGTTCCATTTATTGATAAATTTACTCCTGATAAGATATATGGAGGTGTTCGCAAATGAAAGAAAATTTAAAGCTTGCAATGGTCTTAGCTATAATTGTTGGTATTTCAACTGCACTTTTAGCCTTTACTTATGCTATAACCAAAGGACCAATTGAAAATACAAGATTTCAAAATGAAATGGATGCTATGAAAGCGATCATGCCCATTGCAAAGGATTTTGAAGAGATTAAAATAGAATCTCCTGAATCATATAATGGAATTTTAAAGATAAGTAAAGCTACAGATGGAAATGATATAGTTGGATATATATTTATGATTACAACAAAAGGTTATGGAGGAAATTTAAAGTTTTTAGCAGGTCTTGATAAAGATTCTAAATTAACAGGAATGAAAGTACTCGAACATAGCGAAACTCCTGGGCTTGGCGCTGTAAGTACTACAGAGGAATTTCAATCTCAGTTTAAAGGTAAATCCACAGAAAATGGCATAAATTATGTCAAAGGTACGGAACCAAAAGAAGGAGAAATTTCTGCTATAACTGGTGCTACAATTACAACTAAAGCTATTACAAAAGGGGTAAATGAAGCTATCGACTATTACAATAAATTTTTAAAGAAGGGGGTTTAGCTATGAGTATAATTAAAGAGAGGTTAAATGCTGGTTTATTTTCTGAAAATCCGCTTTTTGTTCAGATTTTAGCAACATGTCCCACTCTTGCTGTTAGTACATCTATAACCAATGCTATTGGTATGGGGATTTCTGCAACTTCTGTTCTTGTAGCATCAAATGTAGTTATTTCTCTTATAAGAAAATTTATACCAGATAAAATAAGAATACCTGCATTTATAACAGTAATTGCTGCATTTGTTACAATAGTACAATTTTTGCTTGAAGGGTTTGTACCAACACTCCATAATTCTTTAGGCTTATTCATTCCACTAATAGTAGTAAATTGTATAATTTTAGGAAGAGCTGAAGCCTATGCATCAAAGAAGGATGTATACAGTTCACTTTGGGATGGAATTGGAATGGGATTAGGCTTTACTCTTGCTTTATTGTCTCTAGCATTTTTTAGAGAATTAATAGGATCAGGAACATTTTTAGGATATAAAGTTATTCCAGGATATCAACCTGCGCTTTTATTGATAATGCCTCCAGGGGGATTTATTGTTCTTGGACTTATCATGGCATTTATAAATTATTATGGTATAAGAAAAAAGAAAAAGGCTCATAAAGAAGATTTTGAGGAAAATGAGCTTGAAACAGAAATAGAAGAGGTGGCATAATGGAATTATTTACTATTTTTATAAGCGCTATATTAGTAAATAACTATATTTTTTCTCAATTTTTAGGTATATGTTCTTTTGTTGGTGTTTCTCAGAAAACAGAAACAGCAAAAGGCATGGGGCTTGCTGTTACATTTGTTATGACTCTTGCTGCAACCATGACCTACCTTGTAAATCGCTTTATACTCGAACAATTTAAAATTCAATATTTATCTACTTTAGCATTTATACTGGTTATTGCAGCTTTAGTTCAATTTGTTGAGATTGTTATGAAAAAAACTCAACCAGGGTTATATAAAGCACTTGGTATATATTTACCTTTAATAACTACAAACTGTGCTGTTTTGGCTGTTGCTGTAACCAATATGAACAATGGATATGGTTTAATATCATCAGTTACAAATGCTATAGGTTCAGCCCTTGGATATATGCTTGCTATTGTATTGCTTTCTGGGATAAGAGAAAAAATGGAAGAAAATATCGATATACCTGAATCTTTTAGAGGTTATCCTATAATACTTGTAACAGCAGGTCTTATGGCTATTGCTTTTTTAGGATTTAAAGGCTTGGGAGGACATTAATATGAATATTTTAATTCCAGTTTTAATATTTGCTTTAATAGGGATAGTCTTTGGGCTTATGCTAGGATATGCAAATGATAAGTTTAAAATTGAAATAGATGAGAGGATACCTCTTGTAAGAGAATGCCTTCCTTCTGCAAATTGTGGAGGTTGTGGTTTTCCTGGATGTGATGCCTATGCTGCAGCTATTGTAAGTGAAGGTGCCAGTATTAATAAATGCCTTCCTGGAGGAAAGACCTGTATTGAAAAAATATCTCAGATAATGGGGGTTGCAAATGAGGAATTTGAGCAACAGGTAGCTTTTGTTAAATGCAATGGCACTCAAGATAATACTAAGGAAAGGTTTGAATATCAAGGAATTATGGATTGTAGACAAGCTGCTCTTATGCCCGGAAAAGGTTCTAAACTTTGTGAATATTCTTGTATTGGACTTGGAAGCTGTGTTGGTGTATGTTCTTTTGGTGCAATAAGTATAAAAGATAATGTAGCTGTTGTTGATGAAGAAAAGTGCACAGCTTGTGGAAATTGTGTTAATATATGCCCAAAAGGTGTTATTAAATTATATCCTAAGAAGTCAAAAGTCAGAGGCAGATGTTCATCAAAAGCAAGAGGCAAAGAAGTTTTAGATTCTTGTTTTATAGGATGTACAGGATGTACGTTATGTCAAAAAACATGCAATTCGTTAAAACAAGCAATAACGATGAAAGATAATATACCTGAGTATGATTATGATAAATGCGATGCTTGTAATTCATGCGCGCAAAAGTGCCCAAGAAAATCTATATTTGTTGTAAAATAAGGGTAGGTGAATTTTTATGGAACAAATTGGAACTATAATAGGACTAAAAGGTTCCATAGTTAAAGTTGCATGTAAGACAAAATTAGGATGTGGTGGTTGTGCAGGATGTAAGTCTTGCACAACAGATATCACATATATAGAAGCAAGAAATACTTTACATGCTAAATTAGGTGATGAAGTTTATATTGCAATGGAGAAATCGAGTTATAATAAAATGATGTACCTTGGTTATTTATTTCCAACTATATTTTTACTCATTGGTATAATTATTGGTATAGCTTTATTTAAAAATGAATTGATAGCTATTTTATTAGGTTTTTTATTTTGTGTTTTAACATATGTAATAACTGGAAAGATTTTTAAAAACTTTAGTTATGAATATAAATTAATAAGATTTGTAAAATAAATTAAAAAGCATTGATTTATCAAAAATCAATGCTTTAATTTATATTCATATTGCATTATTAACCTACATATGAATGCGCAGGCAAATGTAAATGAAATTGAAGCAAAATCTGATATTAACATTTTAAAACCAAGTGCAAATAAAATGCTTTGAATCGTAACAATAGGGGTCATTATATAAAAAGATAATTTAAAAAAGTCACTGAATTTGTAATTTAATATTCGTGCAATAAGTGAGTGATATGAGAGTGCTGAAACAAAATATGCAGAAATTATTTTTCCTAAAAAAAACGCTATGAGCGTAAATAGGAAATTTAAAACATTAAATACTTTATTCGTAATTTTAAGAGAATTTAAAAATTCCTCTTTAGTTAAGCTTTCAGAATTTAAAAGAGGAATATTTTGAATTGAGCTATTTATATGAAATTCTATGTAATTTTCTTTTACTATCATGTATTCACCATATAAATCTAAAGCAGGGTTTTCATTTTCTTTTGGAAAATATATCATCAAATTATCAATATATAATTCTTTTGGAGTATCTTCAATTAAAAATTTGCCATTTTGTATTCTAAAGTTCCAGGAAGAAAGTGTAGAAATAGATTCTTGGAATTTTTTATTTATATAGTTTGTCTTAGCATAAGCTTGAATCGAACCAAAAATTAATGTTAATAAAAGTAAATGGAAAAATGCTCGCTTAAAGCTATATTTTTTAAACTTATATATTTCATTTATTTTATAATAGCATGTGATGAAGTCCCTGAACATTTTGGCCTCCTTTAAATATGTTCTAAATTTAATTATAAGATAAAAAAATTATTAAAACTAGTTATTTTGATTTATAAAATTAAGAAATATTTTAAAAACAAATTTATTATTTCAAACATATTATAATTATGGAAAGATTTTACAAAAGTTAAGGTGAGAGGGGCCAAAAATGAAGAACATTATTATAAAAAAATGCGTAACTATTTTACTTCTGATAATTGCAATTTGTTTTAACATGAATAAAACTATATTAGCTAGTAACTGTGTGTATAGATACAAATATTTCAACTTTAGAATAAACGGTAAACTGTATAGTTATGTTATGAAAATGGATTGTATTATAAACAATGAAAAAACTGAGGAGAAAATTGACGAGAAAATTGATGAATATTCTTTTAAAGATAAAATATACTACTGCAACACTTCGCTTAAAAATTCTCTTAAGATAGATGAAAATATAAAACAAAAAGTATTAAGTTTAACAAATGGAGAGGTCAGCGATTTTAATAAAGCTAAGAGGTTATACGAGTTTGTAAGTTCGCATATATCCTATGACTATGAAAGATATAACATTATATTGAACAGAGGAAATATGTGCAATTGGCAAGCTGGTGCTCTTTATAGTTATTATAGTAGAAAAGGAGTTTGTTTTGAATATGCTACACTTTTTGCATCTATGGCTAGGGCTGCTGGATTAAAAGTAAGAATATTATATGGGGATAGTCATGTATGGAATGAAATATATGATAGGCAAAGCAATAGATGGATTAGTGTTGATGCAACTTGGAAAGAGTTTAATTTTAATGTTAATAATTATCATGCAGTATATTATGTGCATGCTGAACTGTAAAAAAATTTAAGTTTTGTTATTTCCAAACCAAGTGAAGAATATCTACTAAAGAGAATGAGATTATTATAAATAAATTAAAAGCTAAACTTCAAAGTCACTTTTTAAGTTTAGCTTTTTTTTATAATTTAGAGAACTAAAATTTTAAGAATTGATGAGTTTTATAATGTAAGTTTAACCTTTTCTTCTTTACAAATCTGTTGTATTGAAAATTTACCACTTGTAAGTGCAGCTGCAAGACCGCCAGGTGGTGAAACCCACTGTCCTGATAAATAAAAATTATCAAGTCCCTTGATTTTTCCACTATGCATCATTATCTTTGATTTTGGAGTTAGTCCAAAAGCCATAAGTGATCCCTTATATGCTCCTGTATATTTCTCATATGTCATAGGAGTTGCTACATCTACAAGTTTGACTTTTTTAACAAGTTCAGGGAAGCGAGCTTCTATTCTCTTGATTATATCTATACCTATTCTGGTTTTTTCATTATTATATGCATCTTTATTTGTATATAAAGTCTTCCAAGAATTATAATCATTCTCATTCTGTGGAATAGTTACAGTTGCTATAGTTCTGCCAACTCCAAAAGTTTCATCATAACTATAGTTTCTAAAACCTAAAACTTCAAATGTCCTATCGAATACAGTGTAAGGAGTTGTTTGAAAGCATAAAGTTACAGGAAATCTTCTTAAATCAGCATCTACCATAAGTGAGATATTGATAGCAGAAAGAACTGGATAATCTTCAGGATGTTCAAATCTTAATGAAAATTCTTTGTCTTCATAGTTATCTTTTAAAAGTCTTTCAAAAACAAGATTTGCATCACAAGCTGCTACAACATAATCGCTTTTTTCCTCTGTGCCACCTTTTAAACGGATTCCAATAACTTTACCTTTTTCGATCATTATCTCATCCACTTCTGAATTTAAATTTACTTTTCCACCTAAGGTTTTATATTTCATAGACATACGGTCAATAAGAGCTCTAGAACCGCCTTTTGGAATATTTGCATTTCCCCAAGTAAATACAGCAAGAGACATTATAAGGGAAGTAGCACTATAGGTCTTTGGCATGATAAAAGAAAATACCTTTTTGAGCAAAGGACTTTTAAATCTTTCAGCATATTCTACACAGGTCATCTTATTTAATTTATCTGTTATGAGAACTGCATCATTCATACTAAGTGTAATTTTTGCAAGCTCAATAGGATTCATCATATACATGGCTTTATCAACTGGAACCACGATTTTATGCAATTTTTTTATATCTTCTATGAGTTCATTTATTAAAGATTCATCTTCAGGAGAGACGGATAATAAATGATCTTTTAATTTGCTTAAATCTCTCCACATTGTGACAGTACCTTCTTCAAATTCATACACTGCAGAATGATCTGGTTTGATTATTTCTACATTGTCAAGAGCTCCTACTTGTTTCCAAAGATCTGTAAGAGGCTCATTATCTTTTGTGCCAGTTAACCAGCGTATACAGCCATCTATGTGTAAACCATATTTATCCCAGCCTGTGCAGTGTCCTCCTATATAGTCATTTTTATCAAAAATTACGCTTTCAAATCCTGATTTTTGTGCAATAATGCCAGCAGTAAGACCAGCAACACCTGCACCTATTATTATTATTTTTTTCACTTTACTTATATCCTCCTCATAGAATATCCCGTAAATTTAAAATTATGGGCTGACAAAATGCCTAAAACCATAGGCAATAATTAGATTATAATACTATTTAATCAGTAAAATATAAATATGGCAAAAAGTGATAATTTATCATCTTAAAAGGTCATAAGTAAGCATAGTTACCAAAACTCGTAAAAGCTGTATAATAAGTATTTTTCATAATTATATTTGTTATTAATTTATTTCTTGTATTCCTTAAACTCTTTATAACAACAATGACTGTATCATCATTAATTTCAACTTTATATGCAAGTTCATAGTTTGTTTTATTGTAAAAAACATCATATGAATAAACACCTGCTAGATCACCAGTCTTGATATCTCCAATCGTATAGTCAATTGATATATCATCAATTGCTTGGCGAAATAATTGTTTTAAATTTTTATCAACCAATTTTTTCAAGAATCGACTTGCAGGTGGGAGAAAAATAACCCTTGTCACTCATTTTCCTCCATTTCAAAAATATCTTTATACGTTGAAAATTCACCTTCTCCAATTGCAGCATTACTTGCTTCTTGTAACATCCTTTCAACAGCTGGTCGAATACTATTTTGAACTTCTTTGAATTTTAATAATAATTCCGTACCATTATATCCTTGCGAAATTAGATCAGCGAGAATTTGTTCAGCAAATGTACCATCAGATCGCTCCTTTATCGGCTTTATGAGCAGATAATTGTCTTGTAAAATGCACTCTGCTTCATGTCCAAACCCAAGTTCCTCATAAAACGTTTGAGGAATTGTAATTTGTCGTTTTGCTGATATTGAAATTGTCTTTTTTTTGAAATTTTTAGCATTTTCCATACATGTTCTCCTTTCTTTAAAACAAGGATTCTTTGTTCCTAGATTTATTATACACGAAAATAGTGTTTTTGGGACTATTCTTAGAATTTTTTTTCGTGGTTCTTGGTTTGATTGCTATATATACCCCAATATGATATCATAATTTTATCAAAATAAAATTCATTTATAATTACAAATGAGGTGAGTTTTTTGGGTAAACAAGTATGGAAACCAGGTACGCTTCTTGCCCCAGTGCCGCCAGTTTTAGTAAGCTGCGGAACCATGGATGCACCAAATATTATAACCATTGCTTGGACAGGAATTATAAATTCTCATCCTCCTATGACATATATTTCAATACGTCCTGAGCGATATTCATATAGCATCATTGAAAGTGCTGGGGAATTTGTCATTAATCTTCCCACAGAAAAGCTTGTGTTTGCGACAGATTATTGTGGTGTTCGTTCTGGCAGAGACATCGATAAATTTGCAAAAATGAAGTTAACTCCAGTGCAGGGAACAAAAATTGCAGCGCCTATGATTGCTGAAAGTCCAGTTAGCATTGAATGTATGGTGAAAAATAATATAAGCCTAGGCTCGCACAGTATGTTTATTGCGGAGATTGTGGCTGTAAATGTGGATGATTCTGCATTCAATAAGGCAGGAAAATTGGATTTTATTAAGTGTGGACTTATTACATACGCCCATGGAGAATATTTCACTTTAGGTAAGAGTTTAGGAAACTTTGGATTTTCAGTAAAAAAGAATCCAGTGAAAAAGAGAAGAGGCAAATATCATTAATTATATGAATGAAGTCTAAAGAACAGATTTGCAATTAAGGATTTGTCTTTTTCCATTTTCTATTTTTCATATAATCATTTGCTAATTCATTTGCAAGGAGAGTTATATCTTTATCGTACTCCATAAACTCTAATAGCTTAATTGCATTTTTAGTTGTTGCATAACCTCTATAGAGTATATAATCAAAAACTATTCCATCATCGGTTATTGTCTCTCTAAAGTGGTAATTATCATATATATTGCTTAAAATTTCTGTAAGCTCCATATCATGAGATGCAGTTACAACCAGACAATTTTTATGCGATAAAAAATTAAGAACAGAAGAAGATGCTGCAACCCTTTCAATGGTGTTTGTGCCTTTTAATATTTCATCAATAAAGCAAACAATTCTAATATCATCATTTAGTGCCTTAAGTATTCTTCTTAAGCTCTTTATCTCCGCTATAAAATAGCTTTCATTGTTTACAATATTATCTTTTACAGCCATAGAAGTTATAACCCAAGACATCTTAGCACTATATTCTTTTGTAAAAGTCATATAAATATTTTGAGATAAGATAATTGAAATTGCTAAAGCCTTTATAAAGGTAGATTTTCCTGAGGCGTTTGATCCTGTTAGTATTATATTTTTATTTAAGTCTATAGAATTTTCTACACAGTTTTTTATAAGAGGGTGGTAAATATCTTTTAAAATTATATTTTTTGAAGCATTAAATTTAGGATATGAATAAAAAGGTAATGTCTTTCTATATTGTGATATTGCTATTGTGGAATCTATTTCTCCTAAGGTTTTATAGAGATCATGAAATTCCTCTGTATGTTTTAATATTGTCTTTACAACTCTATTATAATTTATAAAATCTATCATAAATATTATCTTTATATATTCAAATAAAGCTTCAAATTCATTAATTGCCGTATGGAACATATTATTTGTAACAAGAACTAAACCCTTTAAACTATGCAATGCAGCTTTAAGCTTTGTATGAAAATTTGTCTCTTTATAATCTATTTTTGATAAAGTTTCAGCACATGTGATGGATTTTTTTATATAGGTAATAGAATCTAATGTAATATCTAATTTAAACTTATTTTTATAATAAAATATTGAATTTATGATAAATGATAAAAGAAGCATTAAAAATCCTATAGGAGTAAAAATACTGATTATTATGCCTATAACAGGCAATGAAGCGTGTATATAATAAATATACATATTTTTTATAAGTTGTTTATCAGCATTGAATATGTACTCATGGACCCCATTATACAGATTTTTTCCTAAATCATAGAGGGCACAGAGGGATTGAGCTCTTATAGATTCATTGTTATTCATAAAATCTATGGCATCTCCGAAATGTTTTAACTTATCTAAATCAAAATTAACTTCTCTAAGTTTTGAATATAAATACTCTTCTCCAATGCTTGTTTGATTTGCATTCATCTTAAAAAATAAGAAATTCATATCTAGATCATTCCAAGTAGTATCATCAATAAACATTTTAGGATTTTCATTTTGTTTTTTTAAATCCCAATACTTTCTAATATAAGATAATCTTTCAAATTCAAATGTCTCATCATCAAAATCAAAATATTTTCCTCGAAATTTTTTCATAAGCTTTTTATTTTTTATCACTCCTAAAATGATAAAAATTCCAATTATAGATAAAAGAACTATAAATATGATAATTGCAATTTTCATAAAAACCCCCCTAAAATTAATATAAAACCACCTGCGCTAAAGCAGGTGGCTATTCTAACTAAAAATAATCAAATCATCCATAGAATATTTTCCAGGTTTTTTTCCATACATAAACTCACATGCTTTTAGAGCGCCCATTGCAAATAAATCTCTAGATAATGCTGAATGTGAAATGGTTATAACTTCACCAGTTCCACAGAACATAATTTCATGTTCTCCAACTATAGTGCCACCTCTTACAGCATGAACACCAATATCATTCCTTTCTCTTTTTTTAATTCCATTTCTTCCTTTTATTAAATCAGTGTTTTCATCTATGGAATCTTGTATTGTATGAGCAAGTAAAAGAGCTGTCCCTGATGGAGCATCCATCTTTTGATTATGATGCTTTTCAACTATTTCAATATCATAATCTTTTAACATTGGGGTTATCTTCTTTAAAACGTTGTTTATTATATTTATGCCTAAAGACATATTTGCAGATTTAAATATTGGAATTTCCTTAGATGCTTCTTCTATTTTTAAAAGTTCATTTTCTGTATATCCTGTGGTGCAAAGTATAAGTGGAGTTGAATTTATTTTTGCAAATTTTAAAAGCTCATCTAGGGAATCAGGTCTTGAAAAATCAAGTATTACATGAATTTCTTCTAACACATTGTCTAAACTTTTATATTGAGGAAACTTACATGATTCATCATGAAATTTATCAAAACCAGCTTCTATAGTTAATTTTTCATTATCTTTTAAAAGAAACTGTATGGTCTTACCCATTTTACCATTTGATCCAGATAGAAGTATATTTATCATCATTTCACCTATATCAAGCCATAATTTTTTAATTCTTTTTTTAGATACTCTAAGTTTTTAGGCTCCATATCATCAACAAGAGGAAGCCTTAAAGATCCAACATTCATACCCATAAGGTTCATAGCAACTTTGACTGGTATAGGATTTGTTTCAATAAATAATGCAGAAGTTAAAGGGTGAGTTTTTAATTGAAGCTCTATGGCTTTTTTAGTTTCGCCATTTAAATAAAGATCTACAATATCGTGAGTATCTTTTGGTATTACATTTGCAATTACAGAGATAACTCCAATGCCTCCTACAGATAATATTGGTACTATCTCATTATCATTTCCAGAATAAACATCAACTTTATCGCCGCATAATCTTTTAATGTCTGCAATCTGCACTATATTGCTGGAGGCTTCTTTAACACAATTCACATTCTCATGCATTTCATTTATCTGTTTTACAGTTTCAGGAAGTATATTCATCCCTGTTCTTGAAGGAACATTATAGATTATTATGGGTATTGTAACCTCTCTTGCTATAGCACTAAAATGAGCAGCTAAACCTCTTTGGGTAGTCTTATTGTAATAAGGAGTTATAACTAAAAGTCCATCAGCACCAGCACTCTCTGCCCATTTGCTCATATCTATTGATTTTTTAGTATTATTTGTACCTGTTCCTGCAATTACAGGTATTCTTTTATTTACTTTATCTATTACAAATTTGATAGTTTGCTTTTTTTCTTCATCGCTCATAGTTGAAGCTTCACCAGTTGTTCCACATACTATTATAGCATCTGTAGAATTTTCAATATGCCATTCTATGAGTTCACCTAATTTTTCAAAATCAATACCATTTTCATTAAAAGGGGTGACTATAGCAACCCCAGATCCTTTAAATAACATAATAAACCTCCTATACTAATAATTCTGCTATTTGTACAGCATTTAAAGCTGCACCTTTTCTAATATTATCTGAAACCACCCATAAATTTAAACCATTATCTATGCTCTCATCTCTTCGTATTCTTCCAATGAATACCTCGTCTTTACCTTCTGCTAGTTTAGGCGTTGGATATATCCCTTGAGAAGGATCATCCATAACTTTTATACCATTAGTATTTTTAAATAAATCAAATACATCATTTATTTCAAAAGAAGATTTTAATTCTACATTTATGCTTTCACTGTGAGAAAATAGAACTGGAACTCTAACTGTAGTGGCTGTTATCCTCAAATTATCATCATGGAGTATTTTTTTTGTCTCATTTATCATCTTTATTTCTTCTTTTGTGTATCCATTTTCTAAAAATACATCTATATGAGGTATTAAGTTTTGATGGATAGGGTGTGGAAATTTTTTAGGCTCTTCTCCTTTTGCACCATTTATGAGATCATTGTATCCCATAATTCCTGCACCTGATACAGATTGGTATGTGGAGTATATTATTCTTTTAATCCCATATTTATCAAGGAGAGGCTTTAGTGCTACCATAGCTTGAATTGTAGAACAATTTGGATTTGCAATTATACCTTTATTTAATTTAACATCTTCTCCATTTACTTCTGGTACTACAAGAGGAACATCTTTATCCATTCTCCATGCTGATGAATTATCTATGACAGTAGCGCCATATTTTACGAATATAGGTGCAAACTTTAAAGAAGTTTCTCCACCTGCGCTAAATAGTGCGATATCTATTTTTTTATCTTTTATATTTTCTTCTGTCAATTCTTCAACTATGATATCTTCATCTTTAAATTTTAAAATAGTTCCACTAGATTTTTTTGAAGAGAAATAATATATTTTTAAAACTGGAAAATTTCTCTCTTCTAAAATAGATATGATATTTCTACCTACCATTCCAGTGGCACCTACTACTGCAATATTTTTACTCATATAAACACCTTCAATTTATAGTATTGTTTATTATTATAATACTTACTGAATTCAATATTAGTACAATAATTATAATTTATCAATAAAAAAATTATATTTATAAGTATTATGGAAAGACTATTTTAGGAATATTAAGGAAAGGATGTTATTTTTTGATGGGTGGAGAAGTATTAAAAAAGAGGATTAAAAATAAATTAAAATCAAATAGAGAGCTCACTCAAGATGAGATTAAAAGAGAAAAATTAAAATATGAAATTGCAGAAGAATTAGGACTTAAAGATAAAGTAAATAAATTTGGTTGGTCTGGATTAACAGCGGAAGAAACGGGAAAAATTGGCGGTGTAATGAATAAAAAGAAAAAAGAGCTCAGAATGCCTAAAAATACAGATATGCTTGAAAAATAATTTGACTTCTTCTTCTAAAAACAATTATCATTATTTTTAGGGGGTTTTGTATGGAGAGTTATGAAATATTATCAAGATTTTATGATAGGTTTCTTTTAGGAGAAGCAGACTATAAGAGCTATAGTAAATTTATCATGAATGAATTTAATAAATTAAATATAAAGTCACATAGTTATTTAGATTTAGCTTGTGGTACAGGAAATTTATCCATAGAGATTGCAAAGAATTTTTTAAAGACTACATGCATGGATATTTCAGAAAATATGCTGTCTATTGCATATAATAAATTTTTAGATGAAAAGATAAATGCTAATTTTATACAAAGCGATATATCTAATTTTGTATTTAATGATAAATTTTCACTTATAACTTGTGGCTTAGATAGTTTAAATTATTTATTGGATGAAAAAGATGTTTTAAATTGTTTTAAATGCATATATGATGTACTATGCGATGGTGGATTATTTGTTTTTGATGTGAATTCTTTCTATAAGATTCAAAATGTATTTGGAAATAACACATTTATATTTGATGAGGATGATATATTTTGCGCATGGGAGAATGAATATGAGGATGAAATTGTAGATATGCACCTTACTTTTTTTATAAGGGAAATAGGAGGATACAAAAGATATGAGGAGGATCACGCTGAAAGAGCATATGAGATTGATAAATTGGCTTCTCTTCTTAAATTGGCAAATTTTAAAGATATAAAGTATTATGATGATTATACTTATGATGATATTCATGAAAATTCAGAAAGAGTTACATTTGTATCTAGAAAGCAGGTTTAATCTATGGAAAAAAATTTATTTAAAGCGATAGCTAAAAGTGGTATGGTGAGGATTTTTGCAATAGATGGCACAAAAATAGTGTCTAAAGCAGCAGAGTTTCACAATACCAGTGCCACATCTTCAGCTGCCCTTGGAAGACTTTTAATGGCAACTGCTATGATGGCTTCAGATTTTAAAGATGATTTTAGCAAGATGACCTTAAAGATTCAAGGAGATGGTGTTATAGGTCAATTGCTATGCGTAGGAGAAAAGGGTCATGTAAAAGGGTATGTTTTAAATCCTGATGCTGAGGTTCCTCCAAATGCAAATGGGAAATTAGATGTATCTAAAGCTATTGGAAGAGGTTATTTATATGTTATAAAGGATATAGGTTTAAAGGAACCTTATGTTGGTCAAGTACCTTTATATACTGGAGAGATAGCTGAAGATATTGCATATTATTTTACTGTATCTGAGCAGATAAATTCTGCGGTTGGGCTTGGTGTACTTGTGGAAAAGGATTTATCTATTAAAAAAGCAGGAGGATTTATAATTCAGATGCTTCCAGGCTCTGATCCTCTTTTAGCAGATTTTATATCATATAGATTAGAAGAGGTGCCTTCTATTACAAGTATGATGGAAGAAGGGAAGAGCATAAAGGATATAATCGAGTTTATCTTTGAAGGAATGGATTTAGAAATACTAGAAGAAGAGAGTGTAGAGTATAATTGTGATTGTTCAAGGGAAAAGATTGAAAAAGCGCTTATATCCCTCGGTAAAAAAGAACTTTTAGAAATTGCAAAGGACAAAAAAGACGAAGAAGTGTTATGCCATTTTTGTAATAAAAGATATATATTTAATCCAAGCGAAATAGAAAATTTGATAACAAAATAAAATTTTTTTAAAAATACTATTGACTTAATAAGAAAATTTATATATTATAGTATTGCACTTAACTTTTAAGTGTGGGCGCTTAGCTCAGCTGGGAGAGCACCTGCCTTACAAGCAGGGGGTCACAGGTTCGATCCCTGTAGCGCCCATTTATTTTTTTTGGCCCAGTGGCTCAGTTGGTTAGAGTGCCGGCCTGTCACGCCGGAGGTCGAGGGTTCGAGTCCCTTCTGGGTCGTTTTGGCCAGATAGCTCAGTCGGTAGAGCAGAGGACTGAAAATCCTCGTGTCCCTGGTTCGATTCCTGGTCTGGCCATGCTTGAAAATTGTATGTAAAATATCTTGCGGAAGTGGCTCAATGGTAGAGCGTCACCTTGCCAAGGTGAACGTCGCGGGTTCGAGTCCCGTCTTCCGCTTGTGTTTTGTAAAAATAAAAAAATATAAAAAAGACTTGCATTTATATTTAAAGATGATATAATGTAATGGTGTGTGGCGCTATAGCCAAGTGGTAAGGCAGAGGTCTGCAAAACCTCTATTCCCCAGTTCAAATCTGGGTGGCGCCTCTTTTAAAAAGTGAGTTAAATCAATGGTTTAGCTCACTTATTTATTTTTTGGAATTTTATAATTACATAATTTTTGTCTTACTTTCTAGAAAATTATTTTAAGTTTCTCATTACACTATATACTTTTTAATTATTATAAATTTTTATATTGAAAAAAGGAGAAAATAAAATAACAGATAAAAGGAATGTTATCCAGATTAGAATAAGTGAACAGTTTGAAAATGATATTAAAATAGGCATGGAAATATCAGGAATAAAAAACAAAACGGAGGTTTTTATGATATACAAATTCAATAACAAGGAAGATTTAAAAATCTTTATTGCAGAAAATATTTTAAATACTATTGATGTTACTAATATATTAAAATGTTCCAGACAATATATAGACAAACTTGTTAATTTAGAAAAAATTACACCAATTAAAGTATTTCCAAGAGATAAATTATTTTTAAAAGAAGATATAATAGAATTTCAAAAAAACAGGATCAATAAATAAATATTAATGTTATAATTGTATTGAAAGACAAGTTTCTTTAAATTACTTTTTCGCTCTTAGCTATTTAACAATTTTGACTAGGTAGAAGATAGGGTGTCTGCAGTAAGCAGAAAAGAGTACTCGCGCTTTGCCTAGAATTTCGAAAT
>JAVBPQ010000031.1:0-6531 GCA_031549525.1 Clostridiaceae bacterium
GCTTTAGAGGGTCACAAGAGGCTCTCTTTTTAGGTTCAAAATTTGTTCCAACAATAGTTTTAACATTAAAGCCATAAGATTCAAATAAATTCATCATTTCCATAATATATATTTCTCCTTTTTTAGATATACTTATTTTTAAATGTATATTCTAAAAATTTTAAAAAAATGATAAAAAATATTTTTATAATGGGAAGAAATTTAAATCTTGAGCGTTATATATATGAAAGAGAAATTAACAATAAATTATGGAGAGTGGTGCATATTGGAAGATGATGATAAAGATATAATCAATGATGTTTTAAAAGGAAATATAAATTCATATTCAAAACTTGTAATAAAATACGAACAATATGCGTATAAGTGTGCTGTCATTTTATTAAAAGATCATCATCATGCTAAAGACGCTGTTAATGAAGCATTTTTAAAAGCGTATAGATCGTTAAAGGATTTTAGATTTGAAAATTTTAAGAGTTATTTTTTAAAGATTGTATATAATTGCTGCTATGATATTTTAAGAAAAAACAAAAGATTAAAATTAAGTGAAGAAAACAATCAAGATGAGGCTTTAATTTATGAAGATTTTGACTTTGAAAAACTAGAAGATAAAAAAATTATAATAAATGCACTTAAATGCCTTTCCTTAGAAGATAAGACCATCATCATGTTAAAGTACTATTATGATTATGGCTATGAGGAAATAGCAGATTTTTTAAAAATCAAACCAAAGACTGTAGGTTCAAGATTATTCAGGGCAAAAGCTAGATTAAAGAATATCATTAAAGAAGGAGGAGTTTATATTGAATGAAAAGGATAAAGATGAAATCTTAGAAATTATGAGCTTTTTAGATAAAGAAAATGAGAGCTTTAACATATCAAATCATGAAGATTTAATCCTTAAGATAAAGGATGAGAACAATGCTATAAGGGATGCCTTTAATACTATTGAAGATATGGAAGATATAAGCCTTGATGTTTTAAAGAAGATAAAAGAAGAAAGTAAACCTCGTAATAGAATTTTATTAAACCTTATTCCTGTATTTGTAGTATGTATCTTATATATGATCATTAGAAGTTTATTGATTGTAAATTCTAATATTGGAAGTTTAATGAATTTATTTAATGCTTTAAAAAATATGAGCTTTATATTTAAAGGAATTTTAAAGACATATGATTTAAATATATGGATTACCAATGTATGTTTGGTCTCTATAATAATAATATTTTTAATAAAAAAGGGGTGTTTGAAAGATGAAATATAAAAATTTTTTAAAAAAAATATTCGTAACTATTATCATTTTAATGGCAAGCTTGTGCTGTTTAGCCTATGGTGCAAATACTTTTTTAGAAAATGGAGCAAATGTACCTTCCTCAGGGAGTAGCGGCAATATTGAAATAAATGAAAAGATATTGGGAGTCACTTTTATACTAGGAAATAACGTCAATGTAAATGAAGCTATTGATGGAACTGTGTTTATTTTTGCAAATGGAATAAATGTAAGAAACAATATAAATGGAGATTTAATGTGCTTTGGAAACAATATTCAAATAGAGGGAGAGGTAGATGGAAATGCATATTTCTTTGGCCAAAGCTTAAATTTTAATGGCAAATCAACAAGAGATTTATTTGCATTTGCTGCTAATATCATCGTTTCAGATAAAGCTGAAGTTTTGCGAGATATATTTATAGGAACAGGAAATGGAAGTATAAATGGTAAAATAGGAAGAAATTTATCATCATACTCTGGCGATACCAATATTAAAGGGACTATTGGGGGAGATGTTCATATTGAAGGAAATATGTTCATTGACTCAAACTCTGAAATAAAAGGCAGCCTTACTCAAAAAAATGATAAAGAAGATGCCGTTAATAATGCAAAAGTTTTAGGGGAGAAAAAATTCATATATAATGCTACTAGGGAGAAAGAGACATATTCTATGCAAAATAGGATATATAATGTAGTAAAATCACTTATATATTTTGTAGTTGTGGGTATACTAATTTGGCTTATAATAATATTCTTATTTCCGTCATTTATTGAAAAGGGAGTAAACCTTTTAGACAGACCTTTACAAACCATAGGAATTGGGGCTATAATCTTGATTGCAGCTCCTGTTGCAACTATAATAACATTTATAACTGTAGTTGGCATACCCATTGGAATAATAGCCTTGATATTATATGGGGTTTTGATATATCTATCCAGCTTTATAACTTGTGTAGTACTTGCCAATTATATTGCAAGAAAATTTAATTTAAGAAGTTTTCACAATAACTTTTGGTATGTATTAGCTACCCTTATGGTAGTTGGTATAATGCAAAGGCTTCCGTTTATAAATATATTTATTGGTATATTTTGCGTGTGTGTTGGTTTTGGAGTTGTTTTTTATAGAGGTTATAAAGAAAATTATTTGGCAAGTTGATGAACTATAATTTATTTAAATATTTTATAAAATTATACGCAGAAATTTAGAGATTTATAGAATTAAAAAGTTGACTAGGATATATATAAAAAGGTATAGTTATAATAATACTATACTTTTTTGTTTGGAGAGAAAAATGGAGCAATTTATAGAAAGATTGGATGATATTGTTTTTTTAGATATTAAAAAAGAGACTTTAAAGAATATAATTCATGTAGATGAAGATTATATTTCTTTGCCAATTTTAACTGAGAGAATTATGGAATTAGGTTTAAAGGAAAGAGAGGAAATACCTACAAAATATTTTATTGAAGGTATTTTCTATGCCTTAGGAGTTTACGATAAGATAAAAAACCATGAACAATATATGAAAATATTGGAGAATACTCTAGGATCTATTAATTATATTAAGGGCGAAATATATACAAAAATAAAGGAAGAAAAAACTCTTAAAGCTTATTTTTTATTAAGGGGTCTCTTTTGTATTGAAAAAAATATAGAAAATTATGATAAATTATCTAAGCTTTGTTTTAATATTGTTTCTAAAAATAATGAATTTATAGAAGAGATGAAAAAAATCATAAATATAGGTAAAAATAACAACTATATTACATCTTATTTATATGAAAGTTATCTTTTTTATCATTTAAAAGAATATGAAAATTCAAAAAAATGTATAGAAGAATATCTATCAAAGGGCGGAAAGCTTACCCCTTATGAAGAAAACTTTAAACAGGACTTATGGAATATAGTAAATTTTAATTTAGGAAAAGAAAAGGTTTTAGACGAACCAAATGAGGCATTAAAGCTTTTAGTGCCGCTTATAGATGATTTTAGTGATGACCCATCCCTCCTTTACTATATAGCCCAAGGATATAGAAAGATTGGACTTTATGAAAAGGCCATATATTATCTAAAAGAAGCTGAATTTATAGACAGAGATTTTTTAGATGTATTAAATGAATTAGGATTAAACTATGCACTTCTTGGATTGTACAACGATGCAATCTTATATTTTGAACGGGTATATCTATCTTCAAAGAGCATAGAATCCATAAATAATCTAATACTTTGTTATCATTATACTGACAATGGTAAAAGAGTTCGTGAATTAATGGATGAAGGGCTTAAGATCTATAAAGATGATGAAATTTTTTTAAAGACTATTGATATAATTAAAAGAGAAACTTAAGGTATAATTTCTTCTAAAAAAATACTCCAAATGTTGTTAAGACAATATTTTTATGATATATTTTTAAATAACAAGATTAGACATTTATAGTAATTTATTTAAAAAAGGGGGGATTTTATGCATAAACCATATATTGAGTATATAACACACGATCAAGTAGATACCATGGCAAATGAAATGAAGCAAAAAGAATGTAAATTATTATGCATCAATGGATATATGGATACAGATGGAACACTTAAAGTAGTATATAATTTTGAAATATCAAAAGATAAGGTTAAGACATACATATGCAAGGTAAATAATGAGATCATGTCTTTAAAGGATTATTTTGGAGAATATGCCCTTAAATATGAGCAGGAGATTATGGAATTTCTCTTTATAAAATTTATAGGGGTTGAAGAAAAATCCATGTTTTTAAGCAAGGATTCAAATATAAGAGGACAGATATTCACTGTGCCTATTTTAGAAGAATAGGATTAATTTAAAGATGGAGGATTACAATGGCTTATAAAGTATATTTTGACCCCCATAATCCGGCACTAGATGAACCTATGTCCTTAATACTTACTGTAGAAGGGGAAACAGTAAAAGATGTTCAGATAGAAGTTGGTTTTAATCATAGAGGTGTAGAGAAACTTTGTACTGAAAAAAAATATATTGAAGCTCTTTCTCTAGTGGAAAGGGTTTGCGGAAAATGCTCTTATTCTCATTCTTTAGCATATGTGCTTGCTGTTGAGGAGATTGCAGGAATAATTACAACAAAGAGAGCACAATATCTAAGGGTTATCATGGCAGAGCTTGAGAGAATACAATCCCATTATTATTTGCTTGGAAATATTGCAAAGAGCATAGGCTTTGAAAGTGCATTTTACTTGATCTTTAATTCAAGAGAAAAAATTGTAGAGCTTATTGAATTTTTAATTGGAAATAGAGTTCACTATGGCTTTAATCTAATTGGCGGAGTTAAGAAGGATTTTGCAAAAAACGAGATAGATGCTATAAGCTTTGCTGTAGCACAATCGAGGGAAGACAATAAAAATATTTCTAAATTCCTTTTAAATGACACCATAGCTTTATCCAGGTTAAAAGGGATTGGGATCCTAACATTAAAAGATGCAGAATATTATGGAGTATCAGGTCCCCATGGAAGAGCATCTGGAATTAAAAGGGATGTTAGAGTTAATGATACTTATTGCTCATATGAGGATTTTAATTTTAACTTAATCACTGATACAGACGGAGATACTCTATCGAGAATTAAGATGAGAATTTTAGAGATAGATGAAAGCCTTGGAATAATTGAGCAAGCTATAAAAATTATGCCATCTGGCAAAGCAAATTTAGGCTTTTTAGATTTTGAAATTCCTCATGGCGAATATCTAGCAAGGGTAGAATCTCCAAGAGGAGAATTGTCTTATTATGTAGTTTCAAGAGAAAAAGAAACTCCCTACAGAGTAGCTATAAATACACCATCTTTTAAAAATTATCCTTCAATGACACCTATTTTAAAGGAAAGTGGATTGTCAGATGTGCCTGTTATCGTAACCAGTATGGATATTTGCCTTTCTTGTTTTGATAGATAGAGGATGAGGTGATAAAATGAAAAATTTTTTAGCAAATCTTATAACCTTTATATTTGCTTTTGGAATGTGGTTTCTAATAAGTTATGGGGAAAATGATTTCTCATATAAAAGCCTAGCTATAGGGATTTTGATTTCACTTATTACATCGCTTATAATGGGAGATTATTTTGCAGGAAGAAACCCTCTTAGATTTTTAAATGTAAGAAGAATGTATATATTTATTTTTTATATACCAATACTTGTTTTTGGATGGATTAAATCAGCTTTTCTAACTTCACTTAGCATTTTAACAAATAATCATAAAGGAAATGCTATAGTTAAAGTGCCTACAGATATTAAATCAATATATGGTACTTTTTTATTATCTTCAGCTATTTCTGTTTCTCCTGGTACTTTGGTTATGGATATAAAAGAAGATGATTCTAAAAATTATCTCTATGTTCACTGTACAAATTTAGACGATGATATTAAAAAAGCACAGAAGATCATATCAGAAGAGCATGAAACTTGGATAAGGAGGATAAGTGAGAAATGAATATAGATTTTTTTATTCTATCTAGCGCTTTAATATTTCTTGTTCTCATCCTTTTTATAGGGTTTATAAAAGGATCTAAGTTTCAAGAAAAACTGCTTGCACTTTTATATATTGAACTGTTGATATGCATATTTATCATCATATATGGTACCTTTTATCAAAATGAGATGCTGATAAATATCAGCTTAATTTTTTCTCTTATGGGCTTTATTGGAATAATATTCTTAAGCAGATTGCAAGGTGATGAAAAATAATTATGGATATTAAACTCAGGATTTTTTTGGATATTTTTTTCTTAATAGGTATTTTTTTTAGCTTGGTTGGAGTAATAGGCATAATGAGAGGCAAAAACATCTATCAAAGAATACAAAGCTCCATGATCATTTATTCTCTAGGAGCATTTCCTATTTTGATTGCTCTTTGTGTATATAACTTATATTTAGGAAAAACTTCAATATTTATAAAGATAGTCTTAATAATTATAATCTTGTTCTTAACCATTCCGCTTATAAATAGCATACTGCTTAAAAACTCTTATAATTCAGACATAAATATCGAAGATATAATCGTTGGTCAATAACCCCATGGCTAAAGCCAGAGGCTTGAAAAAGTCTTTTATTGACTAGCTTCAGATTTAGTAATTATAGCTAAAGGCTTAGTTACTAAATCTACGTTACCAAAGAATATTAATAGGTACCTACGAATGCGAGTCCTAGTTTGTAGCTCTACGTACAGTGATTAAAAGTTCTTAGGGGTAGGAACGGTGTTGCTGTTTTAAACCTTTGGATAACATT
>JAVBPQ010000064.1:0-8717 GCA_031549525.1 Clostridiaceae bacterium
TGCTGATAAGAGGTCTACTATATCAGTTCTGAGAGTGACCTCAGAAGCGTATAATTCTTTTGTCTTAGTGGTCGCTGATAATCCAATTTTTTTACTGCCAGCGTCTACTCCTAATGTGATCGGCTGTACATAGTCAGTCGATTTGTATGTCAATTGTATTGTGAATGGACAACGCTTTTTAACTATTGCTTTCTTTTCTTTTAATAGATGTTTTACTTTGCCATGCCTATCAGTCGGCATGAGGGGTTTTCTATTTATGTCTAAGACGTATACCATAATCAGTTTTCTCCTTTTCTTTAATATGATTTAACATATAATTCCATATTTCTATGGTTAGATGCCCTTCCCCAAAGTTAATACAGGTTTTTACAAACAACACTATTCCTTACCCTCAGAATTGTTTAATCGTTCGCCTTAGAGCCGTAGACTAGAGCATACATCCACGGGTAACTATATATTCTGCTTTAACGTAGAACTCGAAGTCCTTAGGGTAGTCAATTTGGCTTAATAGCATTTCTGCTTCAAGCCCCTAGCTTTTAGCTATGGGGTAGTTGACCTTTATTAAGCAGTTTTCCACGTTCTACAATTTTGCCAGTCTTATTTCCATTAATATCTAAAATATCCCAAAGTTCCATATAAACGTTCCATATAAACTCCTTTTTATATAAATATGTGAAAAATCAATTATTATTAAAATTTATAATAAGCTGCCTTAATAAATCCACCAAATACCTCATGGCTGTAGATAAATCCTTTATTTAAGTAAAAATTGTAAGCATTATCATTTCCATTTGATATATACACAAAAGTTATATTGCAATCAGGAAAACTTCCAAGCCACTTCATTGAAATGTCGCATAATTTAGAGCCAAGACCCATTTTCTTATATTCATCACGCAAATAAAGATTGCTTAAGCATCCTATTTTTTGAGGAAGTTTAAGCCAATCAGGATAAAAACCTAAAATATTATCAGCTTTTGGAGCCCAATCAGGAAGGTAATCTCTATCCATTTCTTCCGCCATATCTATGGTTGAAAACACATATCCAACAGGAAGATCATCATCTTTTACTACTGCCACATGTTTATGGAGTGCATTTTCATAGCTTCTCTTCATTCTTGTGTCAAAGTTCATATCATTAAAACATTCAGCTCCAATTATTGCTTTTGATTTTTGAAACGCCATAAGTTCATTGCACAAATCCCTGCATAGTTCAATATTATCATCCTTTATAATTTCAATTTTTATATTTCTCATAGATCACCTCTTAAAGATTATGATTATATTTTAATTGGATTGAAGATTCTATACAAGATGATATTTTTATATACTATTTTCCGAAAATGCTTATAATATGCCTCTTAGAAAAATTCTTCATGTTTTAATTATAAATACTAATTGAATAAATATAAGAAACGTGATAATATTACTATTAATATTTTTTATACGAGGTGTTGTGTATATGGTGAAGTACATATTTAATCGCCTATTAATCAGTCTTTTTACAGTATTTATAATTATTACCTTAATATTCTTTTTAATTAGGTTATTACCTGGGGATCCATTTAATAGTGAGAAAAACATACCACCTCAGGTAAGGGCCAATATGCTTGCAAAATTTGGCCTTGATAAACCACTAATTCAGCAATATTTCATCTATTTTAAAAACATGATAACTAAAGGCGATATGGGACCTTCCATGAAATATGTAGCAAGGCCAGTATCCAGTATAATAACATATTCTTTTCCTGCTTCTGCTAAAGTAGGGCTTTTGGTTGTCATAGCATCGCTGATAGGTGGTGTAAATTTAGGGATACTCTCTGCTTTAAATCAGGGAAAATTTCTTGATCGATTTACAATGCTCATGGCCACAATAGGAGTGACTGTGCCAAGCTTTGTACTTGCAAATCTTTTAATTTTATTTTTTTCTTTATATCTAAAAATTTTACCCCCAACAGGATACGGGCAATTTAGACATCTCTTTATGCCTGTTGTCGCCCTTGCTGGGTATTCAATGGCATTTATAATAAGGCTTACAAGAAGCAAATATTTAGAAGTTATTCAACAAGATTACATAAGGACAGCTAGAGCAAAAGGCTTGAGCAAGTTTAAAGTGATTTTTAAACATGCCCTTAGAAATTCAATGATACCAGTAGTTACATATCTTGGACCGCTTGTTGCAGGTGTTTTAACTGGAAGTTTTGTGGTGGAAACGATATTTGCAATACCTGGTCTTGGGAGAGAATTTGTATTATCCATAAGCAATAGAGATTATACACTAATACTTGGAGTTTCAATCTTCTATAGCTGCCTTATTATAGCATGTAATTTCATTGTAGATATATTCTATGTACTTATAGATCCAAGGATAAAACTAGATACTCTAGAGTCTTAAGAGAGGAGATTTTTATGGAAATATTTGAAGATTCCTTTGAACAAGTTGATGAAGAAGAGAAACAAATTGATGAAGCAGTGCGTCCAAACATCACATATTGGCAGGATGCCTGGAGAAGATTTAAAGAAAATAAACTCGCACTCATAGGTCTTATTACAATAATTATAATAGTTTTATGTGCTATAATAATCCCAATATTAAAGCCAGATTATTACACAAATGATTACTCTGTGGCAGATATGTCGCCAAATGCAAGATTTTGGTTTGGTACTGATAATCTTGGACGAGATCTTTTTACAAGGATTTGGTTTGGTGCAAGGTATTCGCTTATAGTGGCATTTGTAGCAAGCTTTATCAATTTGATAATAGGGATAGTATATGGTGGGATTTCAGGATTTGCTGGAGGTAAAGTAGATCTTATAATGATGAGAATAGTGGATATCATCTATTCAATACCTATGACCATATATGTTATTTTATTTATAGTATTTTTAGGAGCTGGCCTAAGAAGTATAATACTTGCCCTTGCAGTATCTTATTGGCTTCCCATGGCTCGGATGGTAAGAGGAGAAGTTCTTCAGCTTAAGGAGCAGGAATTTATACTTGCAGCTCGTGTGATGGGCGCATCAAATAAAAGGATACTGTTTAAACATTTAATACCAAATTGTATGGGACAAGTAATTGTAACCCTCACTCTCTTAATACCTTCTGCTATTTTTACTGAGTCATTTTTAAGCTTCATTGGTCTTGGAATACAAGTTCCTATGGCTTCTTGGGGGACTTTAGCATCAGATGCAGTTCAGTATTTAAGGACAAAGCCCTATAAGCTTATTTTTCCTTCCCTTGCAATAAGTATCACCATCTTAGCTTTTAATATGGTAGGAGATGGTTTAAGAGATGCTTTAGATCCTAAGATGAGAAAGTAGGAATGATATGGATAAAATGCTTGATATTAAAAACTTAAAGACCTCGTTTTTTACCCATGTAGGGGAAATAAAAGCTATCGATGATGTTTCAATATATCTAAAAAAAGGAGAAACTTTAGGTATAGTAGGGGAATCAGGAAGCGGAAAAAGTGTGACAATGCTTTCTCTCATGGGACTTCTACCTGAAAACGGTAAAGTGGTTTCAGGAGAGATATTATTTGAAGGAAAAGATCTATCAAAGCTTACTGATAAAGAGATGGAAAAGATAAGAGGTAATAGAATTGGAATGGTTTTTCAAGATCCTATGACCTCATTAAACCCTGTATTCACTATAGGAAATCAATTAATTGAAACTTTGCTTGAACATAAAAAAATATCAAAGGAAGAAGCAAAAAAGAAGAGCATTGAGTATATGTCTTTAGTTTCAATACCTGATCCTGAAAAAAGGATGAAGCAATATCCTCATGAATTTTCAGGAGGAATGCGTCAGAGGATAATGATCGCCATGGCAATTTGCTGTAATCCTGACCTTCTTATTGCTGATGAACCTACTACTGCTCTTGATGTTACAATTCAAGCTGAGATACTAGATTTAATGAAGGATTTAAGAAATAAAATTAATACCTCTATAATATTGATCACTCATGATTTAGGAGTTGTTGCAGATATCTGCGAAAGAGTCAATGTGATGTATGCAGGTACAGTTGTAGAATCAGGGTTTGTGAGGGATATATTTTACAACCCAAAACATCCATACACTATAGGGCTTTTAAATAGCGTGCCAAATCCAAAAAAACTCATAAAGGAGCGATTGATTCCAATAAAAGGACATCCTCCTGATCTTTTAAAACCTCCACCAGGGTGCCCTTTTGCTCCAAGGTGCAAACATACGATGAAAATATGCTTAAAAAATAGACCTCCTCTTTACAATATTTCAGAAGATCATAAAGCTGCTTGTTTTTTAAACCATGAAGCTTTTATTAAAAAAAGTGCAGAGGAGGAGATTAAATGCCACTTTTAGAGGTGAAAAATCTTAAAAAGTATTTTGTAGCTAAAAAAGGACTTTTAAATAAAAATATTCAGCATGTAAAAGCAGTAGATGATGTGAGCTTTTCTATTGAAAAAGGTGAAACTTTGGGTCTTGTTGGAGAGTCAGGCTGTGGTAAAACTACCATTGGAAGGACCATTGTAAGGCTTTATAAACCTACAGATGGAAGCATATTGTATAAGGGATCTGATATTTCAAGTTTATCTCATAATGAGCTTATGCCTTTTAGAAAGAGTATGCAGATGATATTTCAAGACCCTTATTCTTCTTTAAATTCTAGGATGACTGTAGGAGATATAGTAGGAGAAGCCATAGATATTCATAACCTTGCACAAGGAAAAGAAAGGACTGATAGGATACTTGATATACTAACCAAAGTTGGTCTAAGCAAGTGGCATATGAGTAGATATCCTCATGAATTCTCAGGAGGTCAAAGGCAGAGGATAGGGATAGCTAGAGCCCTTGTCATTGAACCAGAGTTTATAGTGTGCGATGAGCCTATTTCAGCTCTTGATGTTTCAATTCAGGCTCAGGTAATAAACATGCTGGAAGATCTTCAAAAAAATATGAATTTAACTTATTTATTTATTGCCCACGATCTATCCATGGTTAAGCATATATCGAAAAAGATAGGAGTTATGTATTTAGGGAGTATGGTTGAAACAGCTAAAAGCGATGAACTATATTCAAACCCTCTTCATCCATATACAATATCCCTTTTATCCTCTATTCCAATACCTGACCCTGATGAAGCTAAAAAAAATAAGAGGATAAGGCTTAAGGGAGAGATACCATCACCTATAAATACACCACCAGGATGTAAATTTAAAACTAGGTGTGCTTATGTAAAGGATATATGTCAGATAGAGCATCCCCCATTAAAAGAAATGTCAAAGGATCATTTTGTCGCATGTCATAACGTTTTCTAAGTGCTTTGCACTTATATAAAAAATAAGGAGGATAAATTATGAAAAAACTGGTTTCATTTATTATTTGTTGCATTTTATGCGCCTTAACATTTGCAGGATGTAATGGTGCAGGTAACGCTAATTCTTCTGCAGGGGAAAAGGTATTTAGAAGGAATATTATCTCAGAACCCCGTACAATTGACCCTTCACTTAACTCAGAAGCAGCAGGAGGAGCTGTCATAGACAACTGCTTTGAAGGTCTTATGGGTTATGATAAAGAAGGGAAAAAGATAATACCTGAGGCTGCTGAAAGTTACACAGTTTCAGAGGATGGTTTGGTATATACATTTAAGCTTAGACAAGATGGAATATGGAGCAATGGGGATAAATTAGTAGCTAAGGATTTTGAATATGCCTGGAAGAGAACTTTAGACCCTACACTTGCTACAGATTATGCAAGTGAATTATTCTATATTAAAAATGCAGAAAAATATAATGCAGGAGAAGCTCAAGCTTCTGATATAGGGATTAAAGTCATAGATGATAATACTCTAGAGGTTACTTTAGAAAAGCCAACTGCATATTTTTTAAATATCCTCACCATGTATTATGCATTCCCTATCAACCAAAAAGCTGTAGAAAACAATCCTGAGTGGGCTTTAAAAGGTGAAACGTACATATGTAATGGTCCTTATATTTTAAAGGAATGGAGACCTAAAGATACAATAGTTTTAGAAAAAAACCCAAAATATAGAGATGCTGCAAATGTTAAAGTGGACAGGGTTGAGCTTCGTGTATTATCAGATCCAAACTCCACTCTTGCAACTTATGAAGCAGGGGATATAGATTGTGTTTTAGGGAATCTTCCTCCTGCTATGGTTCCTCAGCTTATAGCTGATAAAAAAGCAGTAGCTGCCCCATATTTTGCTACAACATGGATAAATATAAATGTTTCTGATAATGCTATGACATATGATCCTGCTCAATCAAAAGTATTGTTAGATCCTAAGGTTAGAAAAGCAATCAACCTTGCAATTGATAGAAATGCCCTTGTAAATAATGTTACAAAAGCAGGAGAGATCCCAGCTACAACATTAATACCTCCTGGAATAATAGGAAATGACGGGAAAGATTTTAAAAATAAGGATTACTTTAAGCCTGAAGGGGATGTAGCTGAAGCTAAAAAACTCCTTGCTGAAGCTGGATATCCTGATGGAAGTGGTTTTCCTCCTCTAACTTATATAAATTCAAACGTAGGGGTTAACCCTGATGTTGCTCAAGCAATTCAAGCAATGCTTAAGACAAATTTAAATATCACCCTTAACATTGAAAATATGGAATATGCAGTGCTTCTTGATAGAAGAAATATGAACAATAGACAATATACAATGGCTTACAGAAGATGGATAGGAGATTATCTTGATCCTGCAACCTTTACAGAATTATTTACATTTGCTGGCGGAAAGAATTGGAAAAACGATAAATATGAAGAATTTTCTGATAGAGCTAAGAGTGAAACAGATCAAGCAAAACGCTTTGAGCTTCTCCATCAAGCTGAGGATGTTTTAATGGAAGATATGCCGATCATTCCTCTATACTATCTCACAAACCCATATATGCTTAAAGATTATGTTAAAGGTTTTAATTATTCGCCTATAGGAACTTTCTATGTTAAAAATATTGATATTGTGAAATAAGCTTAAAATAATAGGATTATATAAAAATATGTAGAGATTGTATCTAATAATTTCTACATATTTTTTTGATGGGAATTTTTAAAATGGATACTTAAATTTTGATTTTTGTGTTGTTATTTTTGTTATAATAAATTAAACAGAGAGGAGGTTTTTTTTTGAAAGAAGCATTGAAGTATGATAATTATAAAAAAGAAATGATAGATGGTAAAATTTACTTTATGGCACCAGCACCACCACAACATTCATTTATTATATCCAAGTTACATTTAAAATTTGGGAATTACTTAGAGGAAAAGAATAAAAAATGTAAAGCTATTACAGAAGGACTTGCTGTTTATTTAGATGATGAGGGTAGTTATGTTCAACCTGATTTATCAATTTTATGTGAAGAAAATAAATTTACTAAAAGAGGTTATGAGGGTGCTCCTGAACTGGTAGTTGAAGTTTTATCGAAAAGCACTATGGAATATGATAGAACAGATAAATTAAAAAAGTATGAAAAGTCTGGAGTTAAAGAATATTGGATTGTAGACTTAAATAACAAATCAATTGAACAGCTTATACTGATTGATGAAAAGTATAACTTAAAACGCCTCGCAGTTTTAATGGATGAATGGGAAATAGAAAATTTAACTAAAGAGAAAAGAGAGCAATATTCAACTATAATTAAACCAGAGATATTTAATGATTTAGAAATAGATTTAAAATATGTTTTCGATGTGTTTTGATATTCTACATCTTGCCTTGGTAAAAATTAATAAATTGATATGGCAGGGTGCGAAATTTTGACCCTGCCTTTCTTTGAATAATATCATCAAAAGTATCATTAAGCAGTATTTATGCTATTCAAATATATCTCTTAAATCAATCTCTAAATTATCAAAAGTTTCAAATTTTGTGGTATAAACCTTTTTCTCTTTTTCGCTTAAACGTTCAAATTCAAATTCATCAAGCAAAACAAACATTTTTTTTGTATATTTTCCGTTTTCTAAAATACATTGAGTTAAAGAACAGTTATTATAGTCTGCAAGCCAAAACTCAGAAACTCCATGCTTTTCGTAAAGATTAAACTTTGTCTCTGTATCATGAGTTATGCTCGAAGGTGATAAAACTTCAACTATAAGCTTAGGGATTCCATGAAAGCCATTAGGTTTAATATTTTCAAGATCACAAATAACACTGACATCAGGTATAACATATGAATCCGTACCTAGATGTACATCAATACCATCACCATACACCTTACAAGGCTTTTTATTTTTTTTTATGTGAATATTAAAAATGGTAGTTAAGTTTACAATGATTTCTTGATGTCGAGGATTTGCTGATGGACTCATAACAAAGTATTCACTATTTATCTTTTCCTCTTTAGGGTGTTCAAAAAATAATGCTTCACTCATTTTGACCCCTCCTTATAAGTTTATGATATTCAAATATATCCCTTAAATCAAGCTCTATTTGTTGATTTTTACAGGCTTACCCTTTATATAAATATTGTCAATTTTATTTATATCAACTGGTACTCAGAGGTTTAAAAAAATTCTTTCTAATACTATAGTTATTAGACACAATAAAGTATAAAAAAATTTCACGTTTAAAATAATATTTTAATAAATGCTGTCAACAAATGATATAAGAGAAGAACAACGTATAACTGAAATTAAATAAGAGCCAATATTTTTTAAATAAGGATTTTTTATGTCTTTTAATGTTGACAATATTACTCTGATTTGATAGTATGAA
>JAVBPQ010000127.1:0-21709 GCA_031549525.1 Clostridiaceae bacterium
ATAAAATAGAAGATCCAGACTCGCCTATGACTGTATCATATATAGCTACAATAGTTAGAAATGCTTCTATAACCTTGCTAAATAAGAGAAGAAAGCATATTATGGAAGAGTTGCCTGATAGTCTTGAGGAAAATTTTGATTTGGAAGAAATTATTATATCTGATATGATTTTAATAGAAATTTATAAAGCTTTAGATAATTTAGATGAAGACTCAAAATCAATATTTTTATTAAAATTTACTCATGGTTTCTCTACTAAAGAAATAGAAAAAATATTAAATTTAAATGAAAGTACTATAAGAACAAAATTGCATAGAGCGAAAAAAAAGCTTGCTAAGCTCACTAAGCTCGTTGAAAAGGAGTGTGGCCATGAAACAAGAAGATACTACGACGATAAATTCTGATGGTGAAAAATTTTATAAGATCATAGCAAATCGCTATACACAAAATGACATAAATAAATTAAATGAACTTGAAGAAAAGCTTACATATAAAACATTGGACACATCTGGCCTTGATAATAAATTATTCAAAGCATTGTCAAAAATAGAATCTGAACATATAAAGGATCCTGAATATGAAAAGGATAAGGATATACCTATTTTAGCTTCACAAAATAGCAAAAAATTATTATTTAAAAATAAAACTATGATAAATATTGCTAAATATGCTGCAGCATGTATATTTATATTAATATTTTCTTATATTTTAGTTTATTTTAATTATAAACCAAATAAATCTATAACTAATTCATCACAAAGCCCTATTTCAGATGAAGTTAGAGAAGAAGAAATTTATGAAGTTAGCCCAGAGAAAATTTATGAAAAATATAAAGAAATAAAATTAGGACTCACATTAGATGAATTTGAGTCTTTATTAAACAATTCATTAAAGCTTCATACTGAGATTAAATCAGAGCTTTCAAAAAGTTATGACTATGTTAATTCAGATTCAAGCATATCCTTATTTATTGAAGCTGATAAGGATAATAAAATTACTAATAAACGATTTTCCGATAATAAAAATGTCCTTTTTAAACCAAATGCAGGAGAACAAGAAAAATCAAGTCATGTAATAAAAGGAATGTCTTATCAGCAGATAAAAGAACTCTTTGGATCAGATGGGTACAATATCAGTGTAAGGAATAGCATTTTTGATGGAGGATATTTAGAATATTCTAAGACTTATTTGTGGATGTTTAATGATGAGTCAAAGATAGAAATAAACTTTTTTATTTCTGAAGATAAAAAAGAGGAGGTTTCGAGTTTTAACACCATTCCTCCTCCGCTTCCTATACCCATTTATGATAAATTTAAGAATATAACAAAGGATATGAAAATAGATGATGTTAAGAAGATTCTTAAATTAGAACCTGTTATAATTTCTGAAGAAAATACAAAAAAATATAAATTTGATGATATAATCAGCGTTGTTTATGATAATACAAATTCACTAGTTTATAAAAATTTTGATTACTCAAAAAAAATTAAACCTTTAGATTACATTTCACTAGAAGAATTTTTTGAAATTAAGCGCGATATGAGCATTGATGAGGTAGTGAATATTATTGGTTCAGATGGGCTTTTAACAAGAGAAGTTTTTAATGATACTGATACATACAATAAAATATATACATGGATCTTTGAAGATAATGAAGTGAGACCAAATGGTTATTTTCTCTGTTTTTTTAATAAGGAGAACAAATTAGTATCTGCTGGTTGTTCTGGTGATGATGTGAGCAAAATAAATCATGATGAAAATTTATTTGCTATCATAAATAGCATAAAACCTGGCACTACAATTCAAGAGATGGAAGCTTACTTTAATAAAAAAGCTTTGCTAACAATTTCTGGTTTTTATGATGTATATATGGCATCCTTTAAATATTTGGATTTAGATGTAAATTTTTATTTTTATTTAAATAATAAAATAGCTTCTGTAAATATAAATGTAAAAGATATTAATTCCTTCGCTTCAAATGCTCTTAACTCAGATAAAATAAAGGAACTTAGAAACGATATGCAATTTGATGAAGTTAAAAATTTATTTGGAAGTGAGGGCTATATTAAGAATATAGAATATAGCAGTACTGATGAGGAAACAAAAAAAAGTTATCTGTGGATATTTGACGATAAGAAACATATAGTGATTAATTTTGATTCAGCTACAGGAAAAATTAGTAAAATAGAAACTAAATAACAACTTATTAGCAAAATATAAGGGGCTCTTACCAAACTGAGAAAAAACTCAGAGAGCAACTGCCCCATTTAACTTATTATTTTCTATAATTTTGATCTAAGCGTGCTTATACTCTTTTAAATGGCAACATGGTTATTTGACTATACCAAATTTAACCATGCTGTCAATTGAAGTAAGAATAATTTCTTCATTATCTGCGATGGGCTTCCAACCTAAAATATTTTTGGCTTTCGCATTGCTCACATTGCGGTTCAAGCTCAAAAGAAGAGCAGCCTCTTTTGCTTCTTTATTAAATAAAGATCCTAAATTAACAGCCCAATTGGGCAATTTTTTTGAGGATATTTTTTTGGAAACTTCTGGCCTTTTATTTTTCAGTAATGCCGCAATTTCATGCAGCGTTATTTGACCATCAGCAGACGCTATAAATCTCTGCCCATTTGCATTGGGATTAATCATTGCGCTAATGTGCAAATCTGCCACATCACGAACATCAACAATATTTAAAGGAATATTAGGAATAGCAGAGCCATTCAATATACGCTCTAGAAGCATAAAGCTACCTGAAATATGAGCACTTAGAGAAGGTCCAAAAATGGCAACAGGGTTAATGGTAGCAAATTCCATGTTACTACCTTCTTTTTTTATAAAATCCCAAGCAGCTCGTTCTGCCAATAGCTTAGATTTTTCATAAATCGAAAGTCCTTTTTCATTTATATTTGTCCAATCTTCTTCTGTTGTGACAGCTTTTAGGTTTTTGTTGCTAAATCCTACTGCTCCAAAATTCGAAGTCATTACAACGCGTTTCACCTTTGCGTCTTTTGCAGCTTTTAGAACACGAATTATCCCTTCCACAGCAGGACGCATTACCTCATTTTCGTCCTTTGGTATGGTAAAAAAGACAGGTGATGCTACGCTCAAAACATAATCACACCCTGACATAGCCTCGCCCCAATTATCATCTTTTGATAAATCTACTTCCACAAATGCAAGATTGTCAAAGGAAGTAATCCCGTTAGCTTTCAACGCATCAATCACTTTGTCCTTGCTACTTATTGAGCGAAGTGTAGTTTTTACACTGTACCCTTTTTGTAATAGCTGAAGAATCATTTGTGCCCCAACAAATCCCGTGCCACCTGTTACTAAAACTTTATTTGCCATGTCCTATACCTCACCAAATTTATGCTTGAAATCATTTATGTCATCATCTATACTTATGCTATCACTTAGAGTTAACTCTAAGTCAAGAGGTTTTTTAAAAATTTTTTGTTAATTGGGGGACAGTGACTTGAGCTATACTATAAAAGAAGTGGCAACGCTTTTTAACATATCTGCCCACACAATACGCTATTACGAAAAAGAGGGATTGTTGCCCTTTGTTTCTCGCAGTAAATCTGGGGTTAGGAAGTTTACAGAGTCTGATATCCGTATATTTGCAACAGTTTGTTGTTTAAAAAACACTGGAATGCCAATTAAGGAAATCAGTAAATACATTGACTTGGTTATGAAAGGAGCATCTACAATAGAGGAGAGAGAAAAACTTCTTTTGGCACATCGCAAAGAGGTTGTACGACAAATAGAAGCTCTTAAAGATAATTTAAAACAAATTGACTTAAAAATTGAAACATATCAATCACCAGATGCGGTTTTTATTATAAATGGGCAAATTAAATGGATTTCTGAAGAAAAAAATGCTCTTGGTTTGCAATCGGCGTTTGATAAACCTAGTGGTTCGTCAAATACGGAGTGAATTTAGTTTTACTTCTTTAAGAGATTGCAACTAAATTCTATTCAAAAAAGTATTTCCCAATAGGATTATAGTAAACAACTCGATTTTCGACTAATGACCTATTTACTACAGAAATTGAATACTTCATACAAGGTATGGCATAGGTTATTATGTATTGAAGGATTATTTCTTTTTGTACAGAGAGCTTATAATAGATATCTTCCACTTTCTTATTCTTTTCAATTTCTAAGGCTTTTGCTTTAGAAGCTAATTCTGAAAGTTTTTCTTCTGTTATGTTTTTTCGCTTCATGCGCTTCTCATTTTCTGCCATTAGATCATCATAATAACTTTTTACTTGTACAACATTTTGTTCTAAAACCTTAGGATTTAAAAGTTCCTTTTCAAGCTTAGAAGCCTCTATCCCTATATAATCTATAGCAGCCTTCAGCATAAGTTTTATATCAGGAATACAAGCTACCTTGTAATTAAATTCTGCATCTTCTCTTTCAAAGAGCCAGTTTTTATTATGAGAAAGGGAAGTATCTACTTGATTGTTCTGGCAATTCACCCAGACATCTAATATCTTTTCAATCTTCTGATCTGTAATAAGCTTGAGATTGCAATACACTCTGCCCCACATACATAGAGTAGCTTCACTATTTATTATATTGATATTACCCCTGCCTATATCAAGAAAATTCTTTATCTTCTGTTCTGCATTCATAATTTCATTGACTTCAACATCTGCTAAAAACAATCTGCCTAATGTCTCTTTCTTTACAATGGAATTTATAGCATCAAAAAAGGAGCTGCCAAAACCAACAAGTTCACAGCCATCATTTTCTTGTGCAACCTCTGCATCAAAAGAAATGATAAATTCTATTCTATCTTGGAACATATCAGCATATGTATCAGGTAATATAACCTGGTAGAGGTTATAATCTACATTTTGATAAATCCCTCCTATAATTTCTATAGCATCGAGTATATATTGCTCTATTGTCATAAAATACCTCTTATTTATACATTATTTAAATCAGTAAACAAAGCATTCTCTAAATCTTTTATCTTCAGTTGCTGCTCTTTATTCTTAATCATCTTTTCGCCTATCTCGTCCATTCCTTTGATCATCTCTTCTTCATCGGATGAATACACCCATGTGTTCATAACTATATCAGAAAAATCAATGTCATCCTCAATATCACCAAGTATCATATCCATTTCCCCTACCACTAATTCAAACATATTTATTTTTTTATCAAGTAATTCTAATATGTAACTTTCTACAGTCTTCTTAGCAGCTAGATTATATACATAAACATCACGTTTTTGACCTACTCTATGGAGCCTCCCTATCCTTTGCTCAATAGCCATAGGATTCCACGGAAGATCAAAATTCACTAGAGCATTACAAAACTGAAGGTTTCTTCCCTCACTACCTGCTTCTGTGGAAACAAGCACCTTTGCACCATCCTTAAACTTCTCTATTTGAACTTCCTTTTGTCTCCTATTTAAACTCCCATTAAAAAAAGCACTGGTAATATTCTTTCTCTCTAAAAACCTCAATATAAGCTCTTGAGTTGCTCTATATTTAGTAAAGATGAGCAATTTATCATCAAATTTATCAATAACAGACTGAAGCTGCAAAAGCTTAGGATTTTCTGCTCCCTCTTTAGTAAAAATTCGACAATTGTTAGCTAACTCTTGTAATTTTTTATCTTTATAATTCGCAGCAGCCTTTTCAAGGGTATCATATACAGAATTAAAACTAGACCCAATTTGCTCTTGTATGCTCTTTAAAAATGGCTTAGAAAATCTTGAATTATCCTTTAAATATTCTTCTCTTATATAACCACTTATATCATCATAAAGCTTTTTTTGAGAAGAAGGTAAATTCACAGAATAAGTAGTTGCAAATCTATTTGTAAATTTTACATCAGATTCGCTCCTTTGGTTTCTTATCATCACTTCTTTTAATAATAATTTAAGCTGAGGTACATTTTTAGCCTCCAATCCTTGAGTATCGCCAATAAAATTCTTCTTAAAACTAGAGTAAGTTTTTAGTTGCCCAGGTTTTAAGAGGGTTATTAAATTATAAAGCTCCTCTAAACTATTTTGTACGGGTGTAGCAGTTAATAAAAATATATGTTTTTTCTTTATCTCATTTACAAATTTAAAAGCTTGGGTATTTCTATTTTTTAAGTGATGAGCTTCATCTATTATCACAAGATCATAGTTTTGCTTTAAAATTACGGAAGAGCGCTCTTTTCTCTTAGCTTGGGATAAAGATGCTATTACCTTATTGTGCTTTTCCCAGGCTTTATCTCCTAGTGCTTTAAACTCTTGTGAATCTGCCAAGACAAAATCCTGATTAAACTTTGAATTCATCTCTCCATGCCACTGACTAACTAAAGAAGGAGGAACTAAGATCAATATCTTACGAACAAGTCCCCTAGCTATATACTCTGTCATAGCAATTCCTGCTTCCACCGTTTTACCAAGACCAACCTCATCACATAAGAGGATACGACCATAAAAATGATTTAAAATGCGTTTTACGGTGTTAATCTGATAGTTATATGATTGAACATTGTTTAAAAATGGAAGGCATATGAGATCATCAGCAGTACCATCTTCCCCGATGGATGGCATCAAATTCCAAAGATTCATGAGTTCTTGACTTTGACTCTTTAAGCCGATAAATTGCTTAATCACTTGATTCTGATGTTCCATATTTTGCCTTGAAAATCCCATCTCGCTTAGATCTTCAGCAGCGATAGGATTAGGTATAGTAACAGATATCTTATTATCATTAGTAATTTGTAAAAATAAAAACTGCCCTTCAATCTTTGATAACATGCCTTTAACACCACGACCTTGTAGCAAAAATTCGTTTTGATTTAATATAACTGACTTAGATTTATTCTGAGCTGTAAGGATTACTTCTCCCCCTTTAGGGATAGAGTTTGAAATCTCATTAAATACATACTCAGGTAAACGCAGTGCATCAAATTTTAAGGAGTTTTTATCAAAGGGGATCATATATTGATTATTCAATTAATAGCACATCCTTTTTTATGCTCTTTAAATTGTTTATATTTTACCGAGTGATTTTATTATAATAAAATAAAATTGGAGTTTCAATTATAAAACTCATTATGTTCTTAAATATAACTTAATCCTTTCTATCCTGTTGTATATTCGGCTTCATTGTACAATGTTATACAATGAAGATCAAGGGGTATTTATTTTTCTTTACTCTTCTTACATGGATGTTCAATTTTTAAAAATATGATAAAATAAATAAAAACAGTTTTTTTAAGGGGCCACTATGAATTTAGATATTAGCATCAAAAATATTGTTCAAAATTTTGATTTAAATAAGAATATTTCTTCTATAGAAGGAGAACTTGCTGAGTCTGAAATTGATTCTATCATGTTGCAATTAAAGCCCAATGATTTTAATTCTCTTTTTTCATATGGAGCAAATATATCAAAACAAATCGATATACTTTCAAATAAATCCATAAACTTTTTTAAAAATGATAATATGAAGAGCACTACTGAACTCACTGAAAAGCTCTCCTCCTTTATTTCAAAGCTTGAACCTAAAGATTTTATAAATGAGAATAAGGGTTCCTTTTTTAATATATTCAAAAAAGACACTAAACTGCCTTTAGATGAGTTATACAAAAAGTATACACCCATACTTTACGAAGCTGACAGGGTAATTGTGCTTGTGAAAAGTTTTCAAGCTCAATTAAAAAATTCAAATGAATATCTCTATGAGATGTTTCAAAAAAGCTTGGCTTATTATGCTCAAATAAGAAAATATTCACGGGCTTTAGATAAATTTAAAAATGATAAAAGTGTTTTAATTAATTTAGATGATAGATATAAAGATATGCTTGATAAAAAATATCACAATTTAAAAATGGTTGAAAATATAATTTTGCAGCAAACGGTCGCTATAAAAAATATGATCTCAAATAATTATGCAATATGTGAAAATATGAATTCATTTTATATAGCAACAATACCTTTATTAAAGCAATGTGTATCAAATTCATTTACTTTAAAAAAACAATCGTTAAAGTCAAAATCAGATGAGCTTATAAAAAAACAAATACAAGAAGTTTTAGATATAAATCCTGCTTTAGGAGAAAAGCTTAAGGAAAATTTAATAAAATCTGATGTTTTAGAAAAAGACACTCTCCTTAAAACCATGGAGATATTAAAAAATGGAATTGCTAAGACTGAAGAATTAAATGATAAAAGAGAAAAAGATTTAGAAAAAGAAAGCAATAAGCTCATTGAGTTAAAAGAAGTGATAGAGCTTAATATATAGAGGATTGGAATTTTCCAATCCTCTTTAATTAATATAATGCTGATTTTAAAAGTACATCGCATTCTTCATCTGTTAAATCGTACCAATAAAATTCTTTATAAAATTCTTTCATCTTATCCTTTAAATCATATTCAGTATATACTTCAGGATAAAGCGCCTTTCCAAGCCAATATCCTCCCAATATGCGGTTTACAGAATATGGTCTATCAAACCAATTAAATGGTCCAAAAGGAGTTACAATGACCTGCTTATTCTCTACTGCACTTAAAGTCTTCCAATTTTCATCATCAAATATGGTCTTATAAAATTCGCTCTCTTGTCCTTTATCTGTTCCAATCAAGATCACATCAGGATTCCATGCAGCAAGCTGTTCAAAGGATATTTGCATCTTTCCTGAGCCTTCATTTGGTCCAGCTTCTACAACATTCTTTGCACCAACCTTTATTAAAGCAGAGATTCTTTCTGCACTTTGAGGCTCAGATTCAAGACCTTCAGCTCCTTCTGCATAATAAACCCTTACTTTTTTATCATCTGAAATCGTATTTCCTTTATCCTCAAAATATTTTAAACTATCCTTACAATAAGTTGAAAGCTTTTCTCCACGCTCTGCATCTCCGCATGCTTTTCCTAAAATATCATAGATCTCTGGCAAATCCATCAATTTTGTGCTTACCATAACTACAGGTATATTCAATTGGCTTTGCAATTTTTCCACATCTTCTTTAGCTTTATCATCTATAGATCCAGAATAAACAATAACCTCAGGATTTATCTTAGCGGCTTCTTCAAGGTTAAAACTCACATCTCCAGAACCGCCTATCATAGGCAAATCATGATATTTACTATTTATATATTTTTTCTCTTCGTCAGTCAATTTATAATTCCATGCAGCAAGCTTATCTGGATTTAAAGTAAAGATTAAAACATGAGCACGAGGTGTATAAGGAACCACTTTATTCACCTCAGTCGGAACTTTAACAGTCCTTCCTGCCATATCTACAATGTCAACTGTCTCTGCCTTTGGTGCCTCGGTTGTATCCTCTGTTGTATTTTCTGCAGTAGTATTTACACTAGTAGTTGAAGCTGTTGTATTTACAGTTGTATTTACACTTGCAGCACTTTGAGTTGTATCGCTGCTTGAAGAAGTTCCATTTGTACAGCCTCCTAAAGTAACTACTAAAATACATATAAAAATCATATAGCTAAAAAGCTTTTTATACATTTAAATCATCCTTTCGATAAAATCTAAAACTTAAATATTGCTTATAAAATACTGGAAATATCCAAATTTACTCTGTATTTCTATAACATCAATTTCAATTCCATAAATATGTGATAAATTCTCTCTATTTAAAATATCTAAAGGCTTCCCAAATTTAAACATTTCACCCTTGTAAAGAAGCATAACCTGTGTTGCATATAGAGAAGCAAGTTCAGGGTTATGGCAGGAAATCACCATAGAATATCCTTCCTCTGAAAGCCTCTTCATCTCTTTTAAAACCTTTGCTTGGTTTCCATAATCTAAATTAGCAGTGGGTTCATCCATTATTAAAATAGATGCCTCTTGAGCAAGAGCTCTTGCAATTAAAACCATCTGGCGCTCGCCACCGCTTAATGTTGTATAAATTCTATCATGAAGATTTTCTATATTCATCTTCTTAAGTGAACTTAAAGCAATATCTACATCATTCTTTTTAGGAGAGTGAAAGCTTGATATATGGGAAGCCCTTCCCATTAAGACCATATCAAGTACAGTGTAATCATAAACTGGAGTATGATATTGAGGAATGTATGCAAAATATTTAGAAAGCTCTTGTGTTTTTTTATCATGTATAGGCTCATCATCCATAAATACCTCTCCTCGATGGTATGATATTATCTTCAAAAGAGACTTAAACAAGGTAGTCTTTCCCGAGCCGTTAGGACCCAAAAGATATAATATTTCACCTTTATCAATAGAAAAACTTATATCCTTAAGGACTTCTTTATCTCCATATTTAGTATATAGTCCATTTACGACCAAACTCATTGATTTATTCCCTTCTTCTTAAATATCAAAAACAAAAAAAATGGAGCCCCAATAAAGGATGTAAAGACACCAAGAGGCATTTCCATCGTAGCTACTACCCTGCATATATCATCTACTAACAATAGATAAGCACTCCCTATCAATAAAGCACAAGGAAATAGATATTTATAGTTTGGGCCTACCAAAAGCCTTGCTAAATGGGGAACCACAAGACCTACCCATCCTATCAGTCCACTTACACATACAGCTCCTGCTGTAGCAAGGGTAGAACAGAATATGACCATTATGCGCAATAGCCTCACATTTACTCCCATGCTCTTTGCTTCTTCTTCATCAAGAGTTAAAAGATTGATCTTCCATCTAAATATATATAGGGGTACAAGACCTAATAAAACTGGAATCAGAAGAAATTTAATCTCTTTTGAACTTATGCTGCTCAAACTTCCCATAAGCCAAAATGTTATTTTAGGGAGTTTGTCTGTGGGATCTGCCATATATTTAAGCATAGAGGTAGATGCAGAAAATGTTGAACCAATCAATATTCCAGAAAGTATAAGTGCTAATATCTGATTATCTTTCATCCTCTTGCTTATTTGATATGTGGTAATAACAGACAAGAGACCTACAGAAAAAGCCATCATTTGAATCATAATAGTGTTAAATGAAAAAAATATGGCAAGAGCTGCACCAAATCCACAGCCTGCCGATGCCCCAAGAACATCTGGAGATACCAATGGATTTCTAAACATACCCTGATAAGATACTCCAGCACCTGATAAAGCAGCCCCTACTATCATAGCGCAAAGCACCCTAGGCAGTCTTATCCCCCAAACTATGGTTTCCATTTGAGGAGTAAAATTTTTATTAATATTAAATATTGGTGAAATTAAAATGGAGAAAAGTTGATTTGGAGAAATAGGATACCTTCCCATCATAAATGATAAAATAAATGCAATAATAGGTATGAAAACAATAAGCTTAGTAAATCTTTTAACTATCATGATTTACTATCTTTACTCCCATATCAAATGGTCTGCCAAAATACACAGAAGTTGTTGCGATAGCATGTACACCAGTAGCTGCATATTTCTCAACATTTTTTTCATTTATCCCTCCTGTTGCAATTAGAACCACATGAGGGTAATCTTTCTTAATTTTTGTCACTAAAAAAGCTAAATCATCTGGTGAAAATTTATCAAACTGCAGTGAATCAACTCCATATTCGCATAACAAAATAGCATCTTCTTCTCTTTCAATCTCTACCAAAAATCTCTTTTCACATGCTTTTGCTTTTAAAGACTTAATCTTAAGTGCAAGCTTTTCCATTCCACCCATCAGATTGATATGATTTTTAAATACCAATATAGTTTCAGAAAGCCCAAGCCTGTGAGGTATCCCTCCTGCTACAAGGACAGCCTTTACAGATAATTCCTTTGTTCCTGGAAATGATTTTCTTGTGGTGGCTATAGATAAATCAGGATTTACACCTTTAGAAAGTTCTATAAGCTTATATGTACGGCTTGAAATACCTGATGCATATTCAAATATATTTAGAGCAACCTTCCATCCCATGTGAAGATTAGAAGCCATACCCTCTGCTTCAAAAACCACCTGGTTTTTGAATATCTTTGTACCAGATGGAATCATATGGATAGTTTTAACATCTAACATCTTAAAAAGCCGCATGACTTCCTCGCTGCCACAGATTATTCCATCTTCTCGTGTAACAAATTTTATCTTTCCTAGTGTACCACCAATACCGAGGGTATGAGTGGTTAAATCCATGTAAGGTACATCCTCTTTTAACCAGTTTTCAATGGTTGAATCCTTTATATACAAATTATCACCTCATCAATCTTTGCTGCTTCTATCTTTAGATATGTAAGAGTCTAAATATCTATAGGTTCAATATTAAATAAATCATCCGAAGGCATAGATGATATATCATCACAAGATAAATCATCTCTATTTTTAAAAGTGACGGTCAATTGCTTTTTATCTTTTGTAAATATACATTGAAGTAAAGATGCATCTTCGTAAAAAGTAAACCTTTCAGGATTTGAAAAGCGTGCTCTTGTAATTCCTTGAATAGAATCAGCTAAGCACCTTGTGCCCCTAACATATACAATAAGATCAGAAATATTAAGTGCTTTAAATTTTTCTTCACAGACTAAAGCCATGCGACACGCTATAAATAAATCTCTGCATTTTTCTTTATGATGATTTATAGCATCTTTAAATACTTTTCTCATCCTCATATCAGGATCCTCTGGTCTTAAATATGGTGACTTAGGTGAAAATATAGTATCAGGCTCAAAATAAGGCTTAATATCTAAAATAGGTGTGCCATCTATTAAATCAAGCCCTGATACAATAAGAGTGTTTCCTTCCTTTTTTAAAAGTTCCACAAGAGACAAGCCAATAGGGTTAGGTCTTGAAAATGCTCTTAGACCAAATACTCCAAATTCTGATTTAGCATCAGTACTAACCCTTGGCAAAGTTTTTTTTACACTGCGGTCTGCAAGGTGCATCCAAGATAATATCCAAAAGTGAGAATGTTCTTCCATGTTTATCATGCAATCTTTCCACTCATCAAACACCTCTATCTTTGAAATACTTGTTCCAAAAACCGTCACATCATGAATATCCTTAAAATCACCCACTACAATTGCTACAGGTTTTAAATTGATTATAGCTTCCATAAAAAACCTCCTTTTTAATTTAATAAAAAAAGCCTTTGCAAGAGCAAAAGCATAGAAACAAAATTTATAACAAAAATGCCTTGCTTTCCAAAATACGGGAGGCGCATCCATTTCTAAATACACCCAGCTTTAATTTCCATGAGCAATATACCTTTAGGAAAAAAAGTCACAAGTTTTTTATTTTATGTTAACAAACTAATAATATATTGTCAATTAGCTTTTCATCAATGAATATGGGAAGAAATAAAAACCGTCAAAGTGTTATACTTTAACGGTTTTTACTATTCCTATTGAGAAACCATCTATATAGGTAAGAGCTTAATTAATTTATTATTGGATTAACAGTTACTTTAAATGTTCCTTCTGTTGTTTGTCCATACTCATCTTTTATAGTTACTTTTACAGTAGTTTCACCAACTTTAATACCTTTTATAACTCCATCTGTATTAATTGATATTATAGAAGGATCTTGGCATTCATAAGTTACTGCTGCATTGCTTGGTGTGTAACTAATTTCTGATTTAACAGTTTTGTTAAGGGTAACTTTTAGATCCTTTGTCTTAATATCGAGAGTTGGTTTTGGCTTTTCTTTTTCTTTTACTGTGACATTTACTTTTTGAATGATTTCTTCAGTTGGTAAATTTTCATTTGGAATATACAGTGGACCTATTTGCAATAGATCATAATCTTTTCCTGTGTAGAGAACCTTATCTTGACCATTTACATTGACGTAGAGAGTATATACTCCACCATTATTTCCTCTTGCACGACCATAAGAATCAAGTTGGTATGAAGGTGTCTTAAAAACATTGCTCCAAAAAACGCCATCACCATCTACTCTAGCAAAATTTACTGATTGATCCATAAGATTTGGATAGGATCCTACTACGCGAAATTTATCGTTCTTATGAGCAGCTTTAGGTTTAAAGTAGAATTTCAATTCATTCCTTGCGCCACCTAAATCCACATATTCTAAATATTCAGAAGCATTTAAGGTTGTTGATTTTGCAGATACAGTTACCACAGTTTTACCAGGAGTTACCCCTGTTACTTGACCAGTTGAGCTTACAGTTGCTATATTGTTATTTGAATTTTTATAATTTATTTGCACATCTTTAGGCAAAGTACCTAATTCTATTTGACCTTTATCGCCTACATATAGCTCCATATTTTTTTCATTGATAGCTGCTAATTTTACAATTACATTATCGATTAAGTTTCCAGAAGCCTTGCTATTTTTATAAGTAGCAACTGATTTAAACATTACCCTCGTAGTAGTTTGTCCAGCAGGAACTGTATACTGTCCACTATAAGTTTTCCAAGAAGTACCTGTCTGAGCTATTTGCTGTACTGCCTCTTTACCAGGAGCACCTATCAATATATCCATTGTATCAACTCCGTCACGACCTCTGTGATCAATAGACCATTTAATAGTTTCACCAGGATTTAATTTTAAATCTTGATACATAGCTGCAAAACCATTTGCATTTATCTCACACAATCTTTGACCACTTGTTGGATATATTCTATAATAATTTTGCCTATAGACATCCCATATTTCAACTATATTATCTGCCGCTGTTGTTTTCCATGGATGATTAGGTCCTGGTCTAAAATCTCCGCTATATTCTTCAAAATTTCCATTAATCATCAAGTTAGTTCCTTGAGGTAGTGATGAAGCGTGAGCTTTTTGTGTTCCAAAAGCAGTTAATGTTAAAGTCATTATGACTAAGCTAAGTAATCTTTTATTTAACATCTAAAACCTCCATAAAGTTAATATTTTTTATTTATTTTTTTAATATAACTTAATAATACCTATAATAATTCAAAAAGTAAACAAAAAATTAAAAAAATTTACATTTTTTTAAAAAATAATACGAATAATATTAAAATTTTAAAAAATAAAACCTCCAAACTCATATATCTGTTTGGAGGTTTCTCTTTGAGAAAAAAATATTAATTAAAACCTATAGTTTTTAAAAATTCTTTGGTTTTTTTAGCTATATTATCTGATTCAAAATAATGCACATAAGAGCCACAATTAAGCTTCACCTCTTGACTCTTATCAGAGGCTTTAAGAAACTTTTGAATGATCTCATCTAAGTTAGATTTATTGCTTTCATTGGAGGTGAACAACAGCATTGGAACATTAGGAACTCCTAATTGAGCTATAGTTTTTCCATTTTCACTTAATGTATTTCTTTCATTTACAATATCCTCATTAAAGGCTTTGCTGTTAATGATATAGTTTCTCTGTTTTAGATCATAATCTGTAAGATTTTCCTGACCTTTTGAATGGTAAAGCCTCAGCATACCAAAAAATCTTATCTGACTCAAAATATCCATATTATCTTCTTTTATTTTAAAATCTTGAAATTGCTCAGGATAAAAAATGTCTAATCCCACAATGGCGGATATTTCATCAGGATATTTTAAAGCCCAATAGATAGCTTCTAATCCACCAGAGGAATTAGGAACTAGCACATATGGACCATCCTCTTTTGCAACCTTAAGCGCTTTGCGATTTTCTTCAACTAAAGTCTCTATATCTCTTGACAAACCGCTTACATCTGAATAACCATGACCTAGCTTTTCAATTACAACAGTTCTATATTCATCAGAAAGCTTTGAATATAGCACCTTAAAATCATATACAGGATCTATAGTATAAAAGTCAGACATAAAGATCAGAGGAGGTTTATTGTTTTTTTCACCTTCAGCATAAACGTGCATCCCATTTCCATCTACTAAAACCATAGACCCAGGTGGTGCAATATGTTCCTTTTCTACAATAAGTGCAGCATGATGATAAACTAATAGCACAATAAAACTCAATAGTACAACTATGATTAAACTTAATAGAACTTTTAAAATAGTACCTTTATATTTTTTCATATGTATCCTCTTGCTTTCAAAATATAGTTAAAACACATTATTATTTATGCTACTATATTTTTATATTTTATTGTGTTATTATTGCTTATCATTCTATTAAAAATACAGAAAACATAAAATTATGATTATTGTATGATTTCACCTTCTTTAAATTTCATTATATAATTCATACAATATTCATCAATTCCTGTTAAAGCTTCAGCTGCATATATAAATGACATAAGCTTTTTATCAAGAGGATCTAAAATTGCTCCGTCCATCCCATTAAACATAGCTCCTACCAAAAAAGCTTGGTTTACAGTCCTTCGCGCAGGTATACCAAATGAGACATTGCTGAGTCCACAGGCAATATGCACTTTTTCATAATTTTTCTTAATATTTCTTATGGTCTCTATTGCTACCATAGCATAATGAGGCCCTGTACTTATCGGTCTTACCATAGGATCTATATAGATATCAGAAATAGCAACACCTTTTTTTGTAAGAGACTCTATTAATTTATCTGCAATCTTAAGCCTCTCATCCACAGTTTCTGGCATGCCATTATCATCCATACAAAGGGCAATTACTCCTGTTTTATATTCTTCAATAAGCGGAATGAGTTCATCATATCTCTTCTTTTCATTAGTTATTGAGTTTACTATAACTCCTTTATTTTTAGATACCTTAAGCCCTTGTTCTATTGCTTTGCTATTAGGAGAATCAAGGGATAAGGGAATATCTATTACATTCTCAACTACTTTTACAAGCCATTCCATCTTTTTAGGTTCATCCTCTAAAAACATCCCTGCATTTACATCTATAAAATTTGCTCCAGCGCAAGCTTGAGCCTTTGCCATTTTTTCAATAAATTCTCTATCAAGATTTTCTATAGCATCCTTTACTGATTTTATACTGCTATTTAATTTTTCACCTATTATTATCATAAAAACCTCACTATGAATGTAAAAGCTTCTTTAAAACTTCTGCTGCAGTTGCTGCATCAGGAGCGTATATATCGGCTCCTATTTTTTCACAATACTCTTGTGTAACGGGCGCGCCACCTATCATAACCTTATATTTATCTCTTATTTTTCGCTCTTTAAGATCATCTATAACATTTTTCATCATCGGCATAGTGGTGGTTAAAAGAGCACTCATGCATATAACATCTGCTCCAATATTCTCTGCAGCATCAATAAACTTTGAAGAAGAGGCATCAATACCTATATCATAGATTTCAAATCCTGCACCTTTTAACATCATAGCAACTAAATTCTTACCTATATCGTGAAGATCTCCTAAAACAGTTCCAATGACAACTTTACCTGTGCTTTTAACTCCCTTCTCAGTTAAAATAGGCTCTAAAATTTCAAGTCCAGAAACCATGGCTCTTGCTGCAATGAGCATTTCAGGAACAAAAGCTTCTCCATTTTTAAATTTTTCACCAACTATAGACATCGCACTTATCATTCCATCATTTAATATAACATCAGGTTCAATTTTTTCACTAAGAGCAAGCTGTACAAGCTCTTTCACTTTTTTTACCTGCCCATTTTGTACACTTAAGGATAATGCATTTAAATCCAAAAAAATCCCTCCTTGTTGTTTTGAATTTTATCTATACCAGACAATTTCATTTTCTTTAAGAGAAATATTAAAATGATTTCCCTCACCATCATATATGGTAGTTTCTTGTTTATCATAGGTGTTATTTACAACACAAAAATAAGTTTTGCCATCCTTTGTATAAGCATGAATATCTACATTAAAATTAGAGCTAAACCATTTATATAGATTTTCTTCATCATGACAACTCCATATTACAGATCTATAAAGAATTCTGCTGTTTTCAAAGCTGTATGGAAGGCCACTTATATATACTGCTCGCCCTTTTCCATAATCATTCACTGCAAATTGAATTTCTTTTTCATTATTTACTAATACTGTAGTGTTTTCAAGGGCATAGACATTTTTTTTGCCTTCTCCAAAATCAATAGGTTTTCTGCAGTCTTCCATGATAAAGTGATTTTTATGCTCTTCCCAATTATATTTATCATAGATAAGTGTGAATCCAGTCTCTATTTCAACACCAAGAACATCAGCTAATTGCAAAAAATGCCCTTGATACTGATACCCTGAAGGTTCTCCTACTCCAATGAATCCGCCACCATTATAGACAAATCTTCTAATAGATGAGACAATGATCTCATTCTCCCAATACTTACCGCCAGTATGAGCAGTATCAGCATCGCCCACATTAATAAGCACATCTATTTCATCCAATATATGAGGGTTTTCAATGATATCAGAGAAGCTTATAAATTCCACATCAAAAGGCGCACCAGATAGGGTTTCCATGATTCCTGCGTAGCTGTAATTCTTTTTATGATAGATTGCATGGTGTACCATATGATTGCCCCAAGCTCTCATCTTTCCAAAGCAGTTTAATACTCCTACTTTCTTATTGCAATAAGGCTTTGCACCTTCTATATTGTCATAAAGCTCTCTAAATTCATTGCAAACTTCTTCTACATAATCTATAAAACTAGGGAATTTAAGAGCAAGCTTTAAATATCCCCCATATCCTATCCTGTCTATAGGTTTTCTTAAGATTGCACGCCTTGCTGTAACCCAGTTTTCCTTTGCTTTTTTTACAGGGCTTCCATTTTCGTTAAATGTATCTGGGAAAAAATAAGGTAAGAGCCTTCCTTCAGTATATTTAACCCCTTTAATATCGCTTATTAATCTTAAGGTGCATCCATTTCCTACGCTTCCTACAACAGCATCAAGACCTATGGTTTTAAATTCATCCATAAAAGGCTCTGTTCCTATCCAATGGTCTCCTAAAAACATCATAGCTTCTTTTCCATACTCATGGACAATATCTACAAATTTCTTTGCAAGGCTTGCAACCTCTTTTCTCTGAAAAGTCATAAAATCTTTAAATTCTTTTGATGGAACTCTATATTGATTGTTTAAATAACCTTCATCTATTATATATTCTGCTCTAAATTTATAACCTGCTTGTCTTTCAAACTTTTCAAGGATATAAGGGCTTACAGACAATGAATATCCATACCAATCCACATATTTTTCACGCTTTAATTCATCAAACACCAGGGTAAATTGATGAAAAAATGTTGTAAACCTTATGACATCCACATGAGGATTTTCTTCAATAAATTTTCTAAGCCTTCTTAAGCTAAACTCTTTGGTCTTCGGTTGACGCACATCAAATGTGATCTGATGCTCCACATCTTTCCAGTCATTTACAATGCTGTTATACATATGAACAGGATCCCAGATGAGATAAGCTAAAAAACTCACTGTATATTGATTAAAGGGTTTTACATTTTTTATTAAAACTGTCCCTTTCTCTTCATTGTAGTCCCAATCATGTGGAGAAACTACCTCTCTTGTTGTTCTGTTTATAACTTCCCACCATCTTTTAATATCATCCCTTGAATTTACTGACAGAATCTCTTCACTGATCCCTTTCATCAATTTTATTTCAAGGATATCTTCTGTTGCAGTATAAAAATCTGTCATGATATAGCATTGCTGGACCTCATCCATATTAGCTCGTGCCCACTCATTGTCTTTTCTCGTCGTGTAATAAGTTGAATAAATTTTTATATCTTTACTTTTAAGTTCAACTGGAAAAATCGTACCATCACAATCTCTTAAAGCATCTGCTCCCAATCTATCTATGACTTTTAAGGTATCACTAACTACATCTATATCTGTAGGAATTGTGAGCCTTCCAGTTCTTTTTTCTATCATACAATCACCCCAAAGAATATTTTAATATAAAATAACTATCTGTGGTCTTTATTTTTAAAATAATTAAGACTTTTGATCTTCATATTTGTTGACTTTAACAATTATTGCATTTTCACTTTATTTTTTGATAAAATTATAAAATAGAAGAAGCTTACCTTATAGCAGTTATTTAGAATTAAGCTTTGTTTCTTTTGATTATTTTATACCTAATGATTTAAAGGAAGTGTATTATGGATAAAAGAGAAAATCTTCTCGCAATGCTTTTAAAAAAGGATTATAGCAAGATCCCTTGCGAATTTATGCTCTGTCCTTTTTTAATTGATATTTTTAAAGAAAAAACTGGCTCAGATATGGATTATATGGATTATTATGAAATGCCTTGGAAGCGTGTTTCTGAAATAATGCCAAATGATATAAATCCTGAAAGGTTTAAGAGATATTATGAATCCTTAAAACCTGGTACTAAAATCGATATATTTGGGGTTGCTCATGAACCTGGCAGCGCTTATGCAAAGCATATGACCTATATGCGAAACCCCTTAAAAAACATAAGCGATATAAAGGACCTTGAAGAATATCCTTTTCCATCTTTTGATAATGTGAGCAATGAAAAGCAAAAAGAGGATGTAGAAAATCTTCACAATAGAGGGATTGCTTCTATAGGAAATATGCAGATGACCATATGGGAAACAGCATGGACAATAAGGAGCATGGAAGATCTAATGGTGGATATGATGGTAGATGATGAGATGGCCACCTACCTCCTTGATAAGATCATGAATATAAGCACACAAAGAGCAAAGCTTTATGTAAAAGCTGGCGTTGATATATTGTTTATTGGTGATGATATTGGAATGCAAAACAATATAATGATGAGCGTGGATATGTATGTTAAATGGCTTAAACCTCGGCTTAAGCATTTAATAGATGAAGTTAAAAATATCAATCCAAATGTAATTGTTTTTTATCATTCTTGCGGATATATCATTCCTCTTATCCCTCATCTTATTGAAGCTGGAATCGATGTTTTAAATCCTATTCAAACTGAATGCATGGATTTTAAAGAGGTTTATGATAAATTTAATAATAAATTATCTTTCCATGGTACAATAGGTACACAAAAAGTTATGCCTCTTGGGACACCTGAAGAAGTTAGAGATGAAGTGTTTAAAAATTTAGATATTGCAAAGACCAATGGTGGATTGTTTGTTGCACCAACTCATCTCTTAGAGCCTGATGTCCCTTGGGAAAATATAATGGCTTATGTTCAAGCTTGCACAGATTATAAGAGGTAATAAGATGGAAAAAATCATCGATAATTTTTCTTTTAAAGGAAAATTTATAGAAAAATCTAGTTATGGCAATGGTCATATTAATGATACTTTTTTAGTAATATTTAAAGAGGGTTCCATTTTAAAAAAATATATTCTGCAAAGAATAAATAAAACTATTTTTTTAGATCCTGAAAAGCTTATGGAAAATGTATCAAATGTGACGTCTTTTTTAAAATCTAAGATAGAAAAACAAGGTGGGGATATTCACAGGGAGACCTTAAATATCATACCTTCTAAAGATGGAAAGCCTTATTATATAGATGATGATGGTGAGTACTGGAGAGCTTTCGAATTTATAGAGGGTGCTACCTCTTTTGACAAGGTGGAGAGTTTAGAGGATTTTTATGAAAGCGGAATTGCCCTTGGAAAATTCCATGATCTATTAAAAGATTATCCTGCTCATAGTTTACATGAGATCATAAAGGATTTTCATAATACAAAGATTAGATTTAAAAATCTTCAAGATGCTATTAAAGAGGATTCTCACAAAAGGGCAAGTTCTGCAAAATGCGAAATAGATTTTGCTAAAAAAAGAGAATCTGAAGCTTGTATACTTTTAGATATGCTAGAAAATGGGGAGCTTCCTTTGAGAGTTACTCATAATGATACAAAGCTTAATAATGTTATGATCGACGATAAAACTCATAAAGCTTTGTGCATGATAGATCTTGATACTGTTATGCCTGGGCTTTTGGTTTATGATTTTGGAGA
>JAVBPQ010000196.1:0-18258 GCA_031549525.1 Clostridiaceae bacterium
GATGGCAACTTGTGAACACATTAAAATGCAAACACACATATGGCTTTATTACTAAGTCTAGGAGAATAGAGTTAGGACTTTTAAAAACACCCTATAATGATGCATTTTGCATAGCAGGAGGAAATATACAATCAAGAACAGCACCATTGTACTTTGAACAAACAAGGCGAAATAATCTTTCTTTAGAAAAGTTTTATGATTCTAAAATAATAGATATTAGAACAGGAAACAAAGTAAGTGGTAGCGAGCTTTCTAATGGAAGAAGAACAAGGAACAAAAACTTAAATTCTGAGAACTTAAGAAAGTATAGAGGTGTGAAAATATCAAAAGGAAGAAGAAGTATTAGAAAGCAAAGATACTTTTATCAACCAAATGACTTAGTTAAATATGATGGAAAAATATACACAGTAAGAGGTACTCAAAATAAGGGTGCATATGTAGCTTTAAAGGAGATTAAAAAAGTTATAAGAGTTGAAGATTTATTGCCTTATAGATTTAGGCAAGGATTTGTTATTATATAATATAATTTTCATAGTTTGCTACGCAAAAGGTAATTCATCTCACTATCTATAGAGGTAGGAGTCTTCTTGCCACATAATGATAAAAAATAATAGACTTAAAAAGATAGGAAGTATTTTCCTATCTTTTTTCATCCATTTACTATTTCCCCGCCATTTATATGTATAGTTTCCCCTGATATATATGATGCTTCATTTGAAGCTAAAAATAGATAAGCTGGAGCTACATCTATTGGTTCTCCCGCTCTTTTTAAAGGAGTTTGCTTTCCAAAAAAGCTGAGCTTTATACCACTGAAGGTTGATGAAGTAAGTGGTGTCCAAATTGGTCCAGGGGCTACACAGTTGACTCTTATTCCTTTACTTGCAAGGGATAATGCTAAAGATCTTGTGAAAGTTGTTATACTTCCTTTTGTACTTGAATAATCTATTAAATTCTTATGGCCTTTATAGGCTACTACAGATCCTGTATTTATGATGCAATCACCTTGTTTAAGATAGGGAAGGGCAGCTTTTGTCAGATAAAATACTGAAAATATGTTTATTTTAAAAGTTCTTTCCATTTGGAAGTTTGATATTTTTTCTAAAGATTTAGTAGCATGCTGTACAGCTGCATTATTTATAAGTATATTTATAGTATTCCATTTATTAGTTACTTCTTGTATAATCTTTGTACAGTTTTTTGCTATACTTATGTCGCTTTTTATGATCATACATTCCCCACCATATTTTTCAATTTCATCTTTAGTTTTTACTGCATCTTCATCTTCTTTTAAATATATGATGGCAACCTTTGCTCCTTCTTTTGCATATAGAATGGAGATAGCTCTCCCAATGCCACTATCGCCTCCTGTTATGATTGCAACCTTGCCATTTAATTTGCCAGTTGGAACGTAATTTTTGTCATCATAGATAGGTGGTGGATACATATCTTTTTCAATTCCAGGATGCGTTTTTTGTTTAAATGGCGGTAAGATCAATTTGAATTTTTTACTTTTGTTCATATAAATCACCCCTTTTTATAGTTTTCCATAATGTTTATTAGATAATTCATATTAAAGAGAAATTATTTCGATAAAAAAAGACCTTCTTTATAGAAAGCCTTTACATTTTAAAATAGTATAAAGAAAACCTCAAAAAAGTAAAGATATGACCTGATCCTATACTTTCATCAATATCTTCTTTTTTTCTTATTATTGCTACCTCCTCTTGCTATCTTAACTATGATAAATATTATGAGTATGATAAATAAAAGTGCAACAACTCCAGCAATAGAAAATGCTAATATGTATAGTTTTTGATTGCTCTTTATGATTTCATTTGTATCTATGGAAGGATATAAATCCATTGTGGTTGAACCATCTCTTTGGGTTACTATTAACTTTCCAATAGGCTTTGATTTGTCCAAATTCCACACATCTAAGTTCTTAAAATCGATATCATATTGATTATTTGCTTCATTTGTATATACATCATTTTTGTATATTGAATAATCTTCTTTTAAAATTGCAGCTACAGTAACCGTGTTTTCAGGACCAAAATATTTAAAAGGTTTATAATTTACTGTACCTTCTGTTAATAATGAATCTTTTTGAATAAATGGTGATTTAGTTTGCTCTAATGCATATTGGACAGCTTTTAGTGTATCTTGAAAAACTGCACTTTGTTCAGTATCTACATTATCAAGTTTGGAATTTAAAACTATAGATATGAATTTTCTCTTACCTACTTCGAAATAAGAAGCAAGGCACTTTCCTGCTTCATCAGTTTGACCTGTTTTTCCACCTACACATCCATCCATACCTATTAAATGATTTCTTGCTTGAATTGTATAGGTTTCATCTTTAAATACTATATCTGCAGATTTCATGCTTATAACTTCCATTATCCATGGATTTTTAATAACTTCTTTCATAAGAAGAGAAAGATCGTAGGCTGTAGTGTAGTGATTTTCATCGTGTAATCCATTTGGTGTCACAAAATTAGAGCTTTTCATGCCAATAGACTGTGCATACTCATTGACCTCTTTCATAAAGGAATCTACATTATTTGAAACATTTTCTGCGATCATAACAGCCATATCATTGCCTGAAAATATTAAAAGCATTTTCATAGCATCTGCAGCAGAAATTTTGTCTCCAACTTCGATAGTTGTTATAACATTTGCTAAAATGGTATATGGTTCTTGTTCTGAAGCAAGCTTAGTGTATGTTAACATATCATCTTTTTCTTTATGCTTTGTTAAAATTGTAGCTGTCAATAATTTGGTTATGCTTGCAGGATAAACTTTAGAGTCAATATTTTTTGTATAAATTATTTCATTTGAATCTGCGTCTGTAATAATTGCACTTGTTGCAAATACCTCCAAATTTGATGCATTTGTTCTTTGAACCATCATCACAGTTAATATGAGCAATAAAAGTGTAGTTAATATATTTTTTCTCAAACTTAATCTCTCCAAACTCTCTTTGTAAAATTTGATATTTAATAGTATAGCATAGAAAATAAACTTATACAATTTAAAAAAAAGCAATAAAATTTAAACTAATTTTATTATATATTATTATCTTTCTATAACTTAATTAGTATTATTATTAACCATAACATTGTTTTTTATTTAATTTTCTAATTTCAATCTTAAATGGCATAATTAAAGTTCTCACAGACACAAAAAAAGGAAAGTTTTTAAAATATTAAATTTATTTAAAAAAATAAAAATGTTTAAAAACATATTAAATTATCATAAATATTTGGTATAATATTTATAGATTAGTGAATAAATTAGGAGGATTGAAAATTTAATGATATGTTCTTTCTTATCATCAGAAAATGAAAAGATTGAGTGCTTTAAGGAATGCCCATTTTTTTTAAACATAAATGAAGAAAACAAATGTCCTTTTATCTCTTTAGAAAAAAAAAAATATATTTATAAACAACATGATAAAGGAGCTGGAGACAGCTCTGAGGTTTTATTGTCGCTCCTTGATGAACATAGTGTATAGTTAGAATAAATAAAATTCGATAATGCTTGTTATGTGGGTTTGTATTTATTATAATAAATTTAGGGTTTTAATATAAGAGTATCTGTGAATTGACTTTTATATTAAAGCCCTATAATTTTAAAAAGGGGTGGTGCTTTTTTGAATGAAAAAATATTTTATGAAGAAAAGAAGCATTTAGATATAACATGCAATAAGATTTTTGAAGTTATAGAGGATACTAGGATGGATCTTGAAACTATGCCAAAACGAGTAAGTGATGAATATGTCTTAAATGAGCTTATGAAGCGCACTTCTCTTAGGTTTTTTAATTTACAAAAATGTATCGAAAAACCTTATTTTGCACGGATAGACTTTAAGGAAGATAAAGCTTTAAATACAGATTTTTGTTATTTGAGCAAAGTAGGTATAGCAGATTATGATGGAAATCTAGTAACAGTGGACTGGAGAGCTCCAGTAGCTTCCCTTTATTACGATAGCAATGTAGGAGAGGTTGAATATTCAGCTCCAAATGGTATTATATCTGGATATTTAAGTTTAAAGAGACAATTTACAATTGAAGATAAAGCTTTACTAGAATATTTTGATGTGGATATTGTTTCAGATGATGAGCTTTTAAAACCATATCTTGGGGTAAATTCAGATAATAGACTAAAAAACATTGTAGCATCCATACAAAAGGAACAAAATAAGATAATAAGATGGAATTTATATGACAACTTAATAATTCAAGGAGTTGCAGGAAGCGGCAAAACTACAGTAGCGCTTCATAGAATTGCATACCTTGTCTATAATTATAGAGATAAATATAAATCCAATCAGTTTATGGTAATAGGACCTAATAAGTATTTTTTAAGTTATATCTCTTCTGTACTTCCTGATCTTGATGTGGATAATGTAAATCAGCTTACATTTTCAGAAATCGCTCTTAATTATATAAATGAAAATTTTAAAATAACAATCTCAAAGATAGATGAAACTCAAAAGTTTAAATGTTCCTTAGCATTCAAAGATTTAATTGAAAAATTTTTCTTATAATTTGAAAAAAACATCTTACCTAAAGGTAATTTTAAAATAAAGGGATTTACAATTTTACACCATGATGAGATATCAAAACTCTATGAAATTGAAAGTATAACTTGCTATGATAATGTTCAATCTAAAATAGATAAGCTTATATTATTTTTATCTAGATTGATAGAAGATAGATTTGAAGAATTAAATTCAAGGCTTGATATAGAATTTAATCCATTAAATAGTGATAATGTGAGGGAAGTATATAAGACAAGAGAATATATAAGGCAGGAATTATCTAAAGGGTGTAAGATTTCATTAAAGAAGCATTTCTTGATTTCTGATTTTAAATCTTTTCAAATCTATAAGGAATTCATAGAAAACATCCATAAATTTATAAAAGATGAAGATATAGATATTGATAAATTAAAGATGAATACTCTCTTTAATTTAGAAAATAAAGCTGTAGAGTTTGAAGATTTAAGCAGTCTTATGTATATAAAATATAGATTGATAGGAGCTAAGGAATATACAAAATACCGTCAGGTGGTGGTAGATGAAGCTCAAGATCTAGGTGCATTTCATTTCTTTATCCTAAAACTCATGATGAAGGATGCATCCTTTTCAATCTTTGGAGACTTAGCTCAAGCTATATATCCCTATAGAAGCATAGAAAATTGGGATGAAGTCATATCTGTATTAAAGGATAAATGCCATTTTTTAAAATTAAATAAGAGCTATAGAACAACTATTGAAATAATGCACAAGGCAAATTTGATAATAGAGCATATTGGACTTGATATTGCTGAACCTGTAATAAGGCATGGAAAAGATGTGGAAATATTCAAAATTAAAAACAAAGATATTTTAAATAAGATAAAAGACACCATAGAAGATATGCAAAATGAAGGTCATAAGACCATTGCGATAATAACAAAGACCTTAAAAGAAGCAGATGAGATTTGTAAAAAGTTATCTAAGATGAATATTTTAATCCATAATATTGAAAAGGAAAATGAAGAATTTGAAAGTGGGGTGTGTATACTCACAAGTTTTATGGCAAAGGGATTAGAATTCGATGGAGTCATAATAACAAATGCGTCAGAATCAAATTATAAAAATGACAATATACTCGATATGAAATTGTTATATGTATCAATTACAAGGTCGCTACATAGACTTGTATTATTGCATGATGACGATATAACAAAAATATTTAAAAACTTGGGGAATCATTAAATATCCCCCAAGTTTAAAAAATTAGTTACCTTTTCCTTCTATATATAATTGGTCAAAATAAATGTTACCGCTTGGAAGTTTGAAAAATCCTTTTACATAAGGCTTGATTGCAACAGGATCTGTAAAATAATAAATTGGTATAATTGGCATATCATCCATAATTATAGATTCTGCTTCTCTAAACATGCTTATTCTCTTTGCCTTATCAGGTTCTACTCTACAATTGTTTATGAGTTCATCATATTTTGAATTGTTATATCCTGAGTGATTATTACCATTTGAAGAAGATAATAACTCTAAGAATGTATTTGGATCCATATAATCTCCAATCCATGTATTTCTACCTATCATAAAGTTTTTTTCTTTTCTTGTTACTTGATATACTTTCCACTCTTCTGTTGCAAGCTCAATATTTATGCCTAAATTTTTATTCCACATCTCTTGAATTGCTTCAATAACTAATTTGTATATCTGATCTGTCTGATAGGTTAATGTTATGGTAGGGAATCCTTTTCCATCTGGATATCCAGCTTGAGCTAAAAGCTCTTTTGCTTTTGCTATATTATTATCTTGAAAATAGTCTTTGTCATGAAAGTCTTGACCTTTATCATCTTTAACCCCATAGGGCACAAAGGCTAAAGCCGGTTTTTCTCCGTTTTGTGTTACTTTATCTACAATAGATTGCCTATCTATTGCATAAGAAAGAGCCTGTCTAACTTCTTTTTTCTGAAGAGCCTCATATGCCTCAGGGCTTATGGATTTAAGCTTATCAGTTAAATTAATGCTCAAATAATTTACAGATATTTGAGGGAGTATTTGACATTCACCTTTTTCCTTTAAAGAAGGAACATCAACTGCTGGTACTGTATCTGTAAAATCTATTTCATTATTTTGAAATGCAGCAATTGCAGTGCTTGCTTCTTCAATCATTTTAAAATCTATTTCAGTTAATTTAACATCCTTAGCACCATACCAATTTTCATTTTTTTCTACAACTATTTTATCTTTAGAAATCCATTCTTTTAATTTAAAAGGGCCATTTGTAATGCAGGTTTTTGGATCTCTGCTCCACACATCGCTTGTGTCACTTCCATTTATAGTCACAACATCTTCACGAACTGGTGCATATATGAACATAGATACAAGTTCTGTAAAATAAGCTATAGGACTTTCTAGGGTTATTTCTAAAGTTTTGTCGTCGATTGCTCTTAAACCAACATCTTCTTTGTTGCCTGTACCCTCATTATATGGCTTTGCATTTTTTATGTAGTAAAATTCAGTAGCATATTGGGATCCAGTTTCGGGCTTTAAGACTCTTAAAAATGAGTAAACAAAATCCTTAGCAACTAAATCTTTACCATCCTGCCATTTTGCATCTTTTCTGATTTTAAATGTGTATGTAAGACCATCAGCGCTTATCTCAGGTAATGCCTCTGTACATCCTGGTACTGGATTCCCATCTTTGTTTAATTTAGTTAAACAATCAAAAATCGCTCTAGGTACATTACCACCTTCTGTATTTAAGGCTGGGTCTATGGTTTTAGGTTCAGTTTCGAGATTCCAGACAAGTTTTTGCGCATCTTTATTTGAGCCTGAGGATGGACTGCAAGAGTATAATGGAATAATGCATAAGAGAATTGCTAAAATTAAAGAAATACTTTTTAAATTTTTACTTTTTTTCAAACCTTTCAACTCCTCATAAAACTTTCTTTATATTATATCAGAAAAATTTGTATTTTTATATTTTTTTTTGAAATTAATATATTTTTATTTCTTAATAAATTAAAAAGTTAAGATTTAAGCTTTATTTTAAAAAAGTATTTAACTTTTCATATATTATTGTTACAATTATATTAAGATATGAAAATATCTTATATAAAATAACGATTTGTAAACGTAAACAAGCTTACAAATTACAATAATTTTAAGGAGTGTATTATGAAAAATTTTGATTACATGTCTAAGTATGGGTATGAACAGCTATCGTATTTTTATGATAAAAATACTGGATTAAAGGCTATAACCTGTATTCATAGCACAGTTTTAGGACCATCATTAGGTGGAACTCGCTTTTGGGATTATAAAGATGAGGATGAGGCTACTGAAGATGTTTTAAGGCTTGCAAGAGGAATGACATATAAAAATGCTTGTGCAGGACTCAATCTAGGAGGAGGAAAGTCTGTAATAATAGGTAATGCGAAAGAGCTTAAAAAGGATACGGTTAAGAGAGAAGCTTTCTGGAGAGCATTCGGAAGGTATATCCAAGGTCTTAATGGAAGATATATAACAGCTGAAGATGTAAATACAACTACTGCTGATATGGACTATGTTGCTATGGAAACAAGCTATGTAGCAGGACTTGCAAATAAATCAGGAAATCCTGGACCATTTACAGCTATGGGAGTTTTTAAATCCATAAAAGCATGTATTAAAGAAGTTTATCAAGATAAAACAGCAAAGGATAAGGTTGTTGCTGTTCAGGGTCTTGGAAGTGTTGGCTATGAAGTGTCAAAACAGCTTTATGAAGAGGGAGCAAAATTAATAGTAACAGATATAGATGAAGAAAGAGTAAAAACAGCTGTAGAAGAGTTTGGTGCAACAGCAGTTGGCCTTGATGAAATTTATGATGTAGAATGTGATATATATGCTCCATGTGCACTTGGGGCAACTATAAATGATGATACAATAAATAGAATAAAATGTAAAATAGTAGCAGGAGCTGCAAATAATGTTTTAAAAGATGCTCCAGTTCATGGTCAGGTTTTATTTGATAAAGGAATAGTTTATGCACCTGACTATGTAGCAAATTCAGGTGGCGTTATAAATGTTTATCAAGAGATATTAGGATATGATAAAGTTGCAGCTATAAGAAAAGTAGATTTAATTTATGACAAAATAAGAGAAATAATAAGGATTTCCCAATCAACTAAAACCCCTACTTACTTAATTGCTGATAAAATGGCTGAAGCAAGGATAGAGGCTGTTAAAAACATAAAAGGAATTTATAATAGATAAATTGTAAGTAAAAATTATAGTTAAATAACTAAGGGGGGATAACTCCCCTTTAGTTTATGAAAGGTATCATGTCTATGATTAAAAATGTGATATTTGCAGGGTGGTATGGCACAGGAAAGACAGAATTTTGTTTAAATTATGCTATAAGCTTGAGTAAAACTGTAAAGGAAAGGGTGAATATTGCAGATTTAGATATCATAAATCCATATTTTAGATCAAGAGAAAAGGTTAAAATGCTTAATGAATATAATATAAGAGTACTTGGAGATTCTCTTAAAAATAATATTGGCCAAGATCTTCCTGCGGTAAGTTCAAATGTTCTTGAGCCAATGATAAAAGGTGAATTTTTGATCTTTGATTTAGCAGGAAGCATAAATGGATTTAAAGCTTTATCATTTATAAGAGATATGCTTATTGAAAAGGGGTATAAACTTTTTGTTGTCATAAATGCCTTTAGAGAAGAGAGCAATAAAGCAGAGAAAATAATTGCATTTATAAGATCTATTGAAAAAGAAACCATATTTAGAGTATATGGTCTTGTAAATAACAGTCATTTATTATATGATACAACAGAGGAACATATACTGTATGGGCAAGAAATTGCTCTTAAAGTTTCTTCAGAATTGAATATACCTCTTGAATATACTTGTGTGAGATATGATATTTATGATAAAATATCTTCTAAAATAAAATCTATAAATACCATAACTTTTGATAAATTAATAATGAGAGAAAGCTGGCAATGAGGAGGAAAAGCATGGCAAAGGGTAATCTTATTTTTGAATATAACAAATGTAAAGGGTGCAGTTTATGTGTCAGTGTGTGTCCTGTTAAGATTTTGGAATTAAATAAAACATCTGTCAATGTTAAAGGGTATAACCCAGTTAATTGCAAAGAAATAGAGAAATGCATTGCTTGTGGAAGTTGTGCAATAATGTGTCCTGATAGTGTAATAAAAGTTGAGAAATTGGATGAATAATGATTCATTTGTATTAAAGGAAGGAGGACTAAGGCTGCTTCCAAGTGTATGGTTTTTTGCAGTCTAATTTTTATGAAAGTTTTAATGAAAGGTAATGAGGCTATTTCTGAGGCTGCTATTAAGGCAGGATGTGTTGCTTATTTTGGTTACCCAATTACTCCTCAAAATGAGATAACAGAATATATGTCCCAGAAAATGAGAAAATCTGGAGGAGTGTTTGTGCAATCAGAATCTGAGCTTGCTGCAATAAATATGGTTTATGGCGCAGCAGCTTGTGGAAAAAGAGTTATGACTTCCTCGTCATCTCCTGGTATTGCTCTTATGCAAGAAGGTATAACTTATTTAGCAGGTGCTAAGCTTCCTTGTGTAATTGTGAGCGTTTCAAGGGGAGGCCCTGGGCTTGGAGGAATCCTTCCAAGTCAAGCAGATTATTTTCAAGCAACAAGAGGAGGGGGCAATGGAGATTATTATGTGCCAGTTTATGCTCCATCTTCAATTCAAGAAGCTGTTGACTTTACTCAAAGAGCGTTTACAATTGCTGAAAAATACAGGACTCCTGTTATGGTTCTTGCAGATGGTATGCTTGGTCAAATGATGGAGCCTGTTGAAATAAATCCTGTGGAAATTGAGAAAAGAGATAGTGAATCTTGGGCAGCAAGTGGAAATTTAGAGCGTGGTCATAGAAATGTTGTAAACTCTTTATACTTAAGCCCTGAGCAATTAGAAAAGAATAATTTAGACATATTTGAAACCTATGATAAAATAGTTAAAAATGAAAAAATGTATGAGAGCACAGTATCAGAAGGCGATGAAATAGTACTTGTAGCTTTTGGTACCCCTTCAAGAATAGTAAAAAATGCTATTGAGGATCTTAAGAATAAAGGCATTAAAGCATCTATAATAAGACCAATAACCCTATGGCCTTTTCCTGATGAACCTTTTAAAAACATACCAGATACAGTAAAAGCAATATTATGTTGCGAACTATCCATGGGACAGATGATAGAAGATGTTAGATTATCTATTGAAGGAAAAGTTCCAGTTTATCATTATGGTAGGGTTGGAGGAATGATTTTTGAACCTTATGAAATCGTAGATAAGGTATTAGAAATCTTAAAGGAGAAGAAAAATGAGTAAAGTGGTATATGAAAAATCGAAGGCTCTTACAGATACTGAATTGCACTATTGTCCAGGTTGCACTCACGGAGTTATACATAAGCTGGTTGCAGAATCTTTGGTTGAATTAGATGTCTTTACAAAAAGCATATGCATTGCATCTGTTGGATGTTCTGTTTTAGCATATAATTACTTTAATTGTGATAGTATTCAAGCCTCTCATGGAAGAGCTCCTGCTGTTGCAACTGGTGCAAAAAGGGTTAGTCCTGATAAGATTGTTTTCACATATCAAGGAGATGGTGACCTTGCTGGTATAGGTATGGGCGAGATAGTACACGCAGCTCACAGAGGTGAGAATATAACAGTTATATTCGTAAATAATGCTATTTATGGTATGACTGGAGGTCAAATGGCTCCAACTACTTTAATAGATCAAAAGACTACTACATCTCCCTTTGGAAGAAAAGAAGAGGAACAAGGTAAACCAATTAAAATAGCTGAATTAATAGCTCAAGTTCCAAGCAGCTTTTATGTGGAAAGAGTTAGCACCCATGATGTTCCTAATGTGAGACGTGCTAAAAAAGCTATAAAAAAGGCATTTGAAAATCAAGTTAACAATAAAGGCTTTTCATTGATAGAGGTTTTATCTACATGTAATATAGGATGGGGTATTCCTCCAGTTGAAGCTTTAAAATATCTTAAGGATTCTATGATTCCATATTATCCTCTTGGATTATATAAGGATATGGGGGAGTTAAAATGATTGAGAGATTGGTTTTTTCAGGATTTGGAGGTCAAGGGCTTTTAACACTAGGTCAGATGGTCGCAAATATTGGGATGAATAAGGGGAAAAATGTAACTTGGATGCCTTCTTATGGTGCAGAGATGAGAGGAGGAACAGCAAACTGTTCTGTCATAGTTTCGGATAATTTAATAGGCTCTCCAATAGTCACAAATAATATAACAACTCTTATTGCCATGAATAATCCTTCCCTTAGTAAGTTTATAGGAAAGGTCAAAGAAGGCGGAAATGTCATAATAAATACGTCTATGGTAGATGATTTTACAGATGATAAATTTAATATAATAAAGATTGATGCTACCAACATAGCTTCAAACTTAGGAAATATAAAAGTTCAGAATATGGTTATGCTTGGGGCATATATTGAAATCTTAAAGAATTTTTCACTAGAAGATGTGGAAACAGTCTTTAGAGAGAAGTTTGGAAGTAAAAAAAATTCAGAAGATATAATAAAACTCAACATGGAAGCTGTAAAAAAAGGCATGGAAGCAGCTAGATAATAAAAGCCATTAATCCTAAATGCTGGATTAATGGCTTTTATAATATTTAAATCATGCTTCTGAAGGTGGAAGATCAGAAGGTGGCATAGTGGTAGGTGGTAAATATATAGGTGCATCATCAGTAGGAGGCTCATTTGTTATTTTCTTCTTTTTAACACTAGACCAAGCATGCATTCCAAGAGATAGCCCTATTACTCCATAAGCTATAAATACCCTAAAGTATTCACCAATCTGAGCATTTCCAAATAAATTTTTTCCTGCAATAGGAGATATTATAAACAGTGTATGAAACAATATAACTCCAACTATAGCTTGAGTATTTGTTGCTTTTTTTACTGAAGCTCCACCTACAAGGAGGGAAGCAATAGCAAAGGTCCCTACCTGTTCATGACTTCCATAAGTACTAAGTGTACCTATGTTTTGAAGGTAAATAAGCTGACCCCATCCTGCAAGGACTGTAGATATTATTATTGCAAGTGTTCTCAATTTATCTACATTAAGACCTGAGGAGTTTGCAATTTTCATGTTTTGACCTACTGTTCTCAAGTTTTGTCCAAACCTTGTTTTAAGAATCACTACATTAAATAGGCAAATTAGAGCAATAATTATAACTGTTACAATAGGTATAGAAGTTTTTATAAATATGTTTGCAATAAATGGTATAAATGTAGCAGCTACTAAAACAATTGATGAAATTGCATATATTAAATATTTTTTAAATTCTTTATTTCTCTTTTTCATAACAAAGAATAATATTAAAAATACAATTGCGGCTAGTATAAAACCAAATGTAATAAAATCGAGCATATTTATTCTCAATATACCATCTAAGGCATATTTTAAATTACCTACTAAATCTACTGTATTTTTTATTCCTATTCCTCCGCTTATTACAAGAACAGGATTATTCATAGGAATTATTGTTCCTATCATAAATAAGAAAAAGAATTGATATAATCCATTTGCAAAGAAGCCAAGGATCATACTTGAGATCATCTCTTGTCCTTTTGTTTTGTTTAAAAGATTACCTGTAAAATAACCAAAAATTATTGAAAGAGGAGTACTTAAAAGAATGCAAAGAAGTATTCCAAGAACGCCTTTTACACCCCAATGGACCACGAATACAATCAATATTTGTGTAGCCATAGCACCAATTACTATGCCAAAATTAAGCCCCATACCTGCAATTACAGGAATTATAAGAGCAAGTACTAAAAATGAATTTCTGCAAAGCCTTTCAACTAATTCTTTTACAACAAAAGATAAGCTTTGTTTTGAAATATTGATACCAATAACACATAAAACTATGAAAATTATGACTACAATATTTGATTTAATAAATTCTTTTACTTTTTCCATTAAAAATCACCTTCCATTGCCTTAGTTAAAGCATACAAAATGATGCCATTACTAACTATAATTCTTAAAATTTCAGATAGATTTCCTTCTGTAACTATTTTGTTTGCAACGGGCAATCCTAATGTTAAAAGACCTTGAAATAAAAATGTACCTATTATGACATGCTTTATTTTAGCACTTTTTGTACTAGCTCCTCCTATGAGTATTGCTGCAACTGCTGCAAACCCCATCATCATAGGAGCTTGATATAATTGCATAAATCCATAACTTTGAGAATAAACAATTATTCCAACAGCACCTAAAACTGTTGATAAAATAGTACCTACAAGCCTTCCTTTATTTACGTTTACACCTGATGCTATAGCAAATTTTTCATTTTTTCCAGCACATGTCATTGATATACCTGTTTTACTCTTTAAGAAAAACCACATAAGTAAGCAACATATACCAAACATTAAAAATAGTCCAGTAGGGAAGACAACACCTGCAATTTTAAAATCAAAAGAAGTATCAAGTATTTTACCAAATCTTTTAGATAGGTCGATGGTAGTTCTTAAACCAGTACCTATAGGCCATTTTATTTCATCGCTCTTAAAAGGTAATAAAAGCCAACCTATACACATAAGGGATATTATTGAAAATCCGAAATATGTGGAGACCATCATCTCAGAGCCTCTTAACTGATTGAGCACTAGGCCATAAATATATCCTATTATAGCACCAAGTATTATTCCAATAACAATTGCAACAAATAGACCTAAGAATCCAGTTAATTTTAATTCTATACTTATAAGTCCACCTACAAGCCCTGCTACTATTCCAAGAGGTATTCCGAAGTTTAAACCGATTCCACAAAGTATTGCAGGAACCATAGAAAGAACTAAAATACCATTCATTCCTGTTCTTGTAAGGGTATCAGATAAAAGTGTTGCTAAATTAAGTTTTAAGAAAACTGCCATGATACATAGTAGAATAAAAAATCCAATTATAATCAATCTAGGAACACCAAGATTTTTAACAATTTGTTGAGTTCTTCCTTTAAAATCCATATTTACCTCCTAGCTTACTTTCTTAGAATATGCTGCCATGGCAAGTCCAAATTCACTATCTGGAGCATTTGGTTTTAATATGCTTGATATTTTTCCTTCACAAACAATAGCAATTCTGTGGCAGATAGATCTTAATTCCATCAATTCACTTGAGGTCATAACTATTGTCATATGCATCTCTTTGTTTAACCTTACTAGAAAATCTAATACTAGCTTTTTGGCTCCTATATCTATTCCTCTTGTAGGCTCAGATATAAATAAAATATCAGGATGAAGGGTTAATGCTCTTGCAATACATACTTTTTGTTGATTTCCTCCACTTAAACTTCCTGCATTTTGAATGCTTGAGGTACAACGAATATCTAATTCCTTTATAAAATTTAGTGCGTGTTCCCTTACTTTTTTTGAATTAATTTGAGTGAAAAATCCAAATTTACTTAAAAAATCTCCTTTTGTCTCAATTGCTGTAATTGCAATATTTTCTTCAATAGATGAATTTAATAAAAGCCCAACACCTCGTCGATCCTCTGATACAAATGCAAGCTTGTGGTGCAAAGATTCAAGAGGAGAATTGAGCTTTAATGGGTTACCATTTATGGAAACTTCCCCATAGGAATCATAAAGACCCATTATTCCATTTGCAATTCCAATCTTGCCTTGCCCTGCAAGACCTCCTATTCCCATTATCTCGCCTTTATAAATATCAAGATCGATTCCTTTAACTTCTTCACCTGGCATAGATACATAAAAGTTTTTTACTTTAACAGCAACATCATTAAATTTTTTATCAAAATCCTTGTTTAAGATCTCATTAGTATCCATCTTTCTTCCTACCATAAGGTTTGCAAGCTCTAAGATATCTGTATCTTTTACAGCTTTAGATGCAACAAGTTCACCATCTCGAAGTATGGTAGTATTATTAGCAACTTGCATAACCTCTCCTAGCCTATGAGTTATAAATATAATACCTATTCCCTTTTTTGAAATATTTCTCATAGCATCAATTAGGATATCTGCTTCATTTTCAGTTAAAACTGCTGTAGGCTCATCAAAAACCAAAAGCTTTATATTTTCTTTATCTATTTCTCTTGCAATCTCAACAAACTGCATATATCCAACAGGCATACCTGCGATCTTTGCATGTTCATCAATATTTACACCGACCACCTTTAATGCTTTTTTAGCATCTCTATCCATTCTCTTCATATCTAAGAATTCTAAGGATCTACCTAAAAATTTGCTTATTATATTTGGATTGGATATTTCTCTATTTAGCTTTATATTTTCTGTTACAGTAAATTCAGGTATTAACATAAATTCCTGATGTACCATACCAATACCAAGTTTTAAAGCTTCATTAGGCGATTTTATATTTACTTTTTTTCCGTCTAAAAATACTTCGCCTTTAAATCCTCCTGTTTCATGTATTGCAGGCATACCGAATAATATATTCATAAGAGTGGATTTACCTGCTCCATTTTCACCAAGCAATGCATGGATTTCTCCTTGTTCTACATTTAAATTAACATTTTTTAAAACCTTATTTCCATAATACTCTTTTGAGATATCCTTCATTTCTAAAATGAATTTTGACAAGTTGATTCTCCTTTCAAAAATCCTAGATTTATAAATAAAGGTTGCCAGCTAGACAACCTTTATTTTATATTTAAATTACAAGCTCAATCTTAAAAATCGATATAATCAGAAAGAAGCATATAGAAGTTCTTAAGCTCTGTACCAGCTTTTTCATCTTTATATGTTGTAACTGTCATCTTCTTTCCTGGAGCTGTATTTTCTAATGTTTTAGCTATTATATCTTGAAGTGCTTTTGTATCATTTTTATCTTTTATGGTTCCTTCACAATATCCTTTAGCATATTCTACTGCTGCTTCTATCATAAGCATATTTACAGGTACTGGCCATGTGGACATTCTACCTGATTGATTTTTATCTTTAACTACTCTTGTAATTTCAGAGATTATAAAATCCAAATTTCCTTTTTTATCATCTGGTATCTCTATTCCAAGTGCAGCAGGATAACCATGATAAGGAGAAGGGCAACATTGTTGAGAAAGTATAGCACCTTGTTCCACAACTGACTTAATGAGAGGCTCTTGCATAGAACAGTTTGTAGAGAAGAATGAGGTATCTTTTCCATATTCAGCTACTTTTCTTGGGACATCTTCTAATATAAATTGTTGAGCTCCTGGAACTCCTGCGTCACCTGTTGGGTCTGGAGCGGTTGCATCTACATATTGGATACCTTCTTTAGCGCAGACATCTTTTATTATGTCTCTTCTTTTTGAAAGTAATTCATAGGACATATGCCTTGGGAATGAATAGTGTACAAAAGTTTTAGCACCTTGCTTTTTAGCTTGTTCTATAATAGCAGTGCCCATCCCAATTTCATCAACTTGTAAAATTATATCAGCTTTGCTTGAAACAAGAGTAGGATCTTCTCCTGGAACTCCAAATATAAATAACATATCTGGTCTTATTTCTTTAACTTTGTCTAAAGCTGCTGCAGCACCTGGTATTGCTTGTACAAAAACTATAGCTTTTACAGCGTCGTCTTGAGCAAGGCTTAGACAATTTGCAATAGTTGTTTCTGTTTCTTTACTAAAGTTATCTGGATAAGTTGTTGTAACTATCATATCACCATATTTTTTCTTCATGTTTTCTGCTTGACGATATTCTTCTTCCCCTTGTGATACAGTACCTGTCATTATACCAATTTTGAAATCGGAAGTACCAGTAGATGCACCACCTGAACTTGTGGTATCGGTATTAGCAGAAGTAGTAGTGTCACCTGCTGTACCGGAACCGGTTTCTCCTCCTCTACAAGCAGTAAATGATGCCATAATTATAAATGTTAAAATTACACTTATAATTTTTTTACTCATATCTTAGCAATCCTCCTCATTAATTAAAATTTTAATTCTATAATACAATAAATTTATTAAAATTACCATCTTTTTTTATAATTATAAAGTAAAAATGTAAACTTTTAAAAATTAACCTGTAGCATTTTAGTTCATAATTTGGAAAATGGACTTTAGAATATCTATATGAAATTTTGCAAGCATTATTTGTTACTAAAATTTATTTAATTTTTTAATATCCATATTATTTTGAATTATTTTAATTTATTTTAAATATTTATAAAATACAATATATATTTGTAAATATTTTTCGTTTTAAGTAATATTATACTATATAATTTATTGTAAGAATTGTATCAATATGAAAGCTGTTTCATTTTTTGAATTTTATAGCATATAAATATAAGAAATAGTTATATTCTAAAAGAAGAAATATATGGAATTTGATTTTAATGAATCACTAGATTTATTTGAAGCTTTTGGATTTCAAACTGAAACTGTTATAGGAACAAATTTTGAACCTAAAAAGAGAGCTTGCTGCGATCCTCTAAAGGCTGAAGTCATAAAACTTTATAGCAATAATACATCTTTATCAGAGGAGAGACGAAATGAGATTAGAGAAGATATGAAAAAGAATATCTCAGTTCGAGAAGATAACTTTATAAATAAAGTGAATATTCATGAAAATCTTCAGATGGTGGATATATTTAAATTGCAGAATGCTCCTAAAAATTGGTACCCAGCATCTTGCGTAAAATCTGAAGAGGTCATTTCGCTAGTTTCTTCCAT
>JAVBPQ010000117.1:0-17027 GCA_031549525.1 Clostridiaceae bacterium
AATGTTATAATTGTATTGAAAGACAAGTTTCTTTAAATTACTTTTTCGCTCTTAGCTATTTAACAATTTTGACTAGGTAGAAGATAGGGTGTCTGCAGTAAGCAGAAAAGAGTACTCGCGCTTTGCCTAGAATTTCGAAATTAAAAAAGCTATGATTGCATAAGTTTTTATTATAATTTTTTACTGAAAAAAATATTATATTATCAAATAGAAAGGAAGGAAGATATGAAGGAAATAATAAATAAAAGAGCTATCCAAGTTGTTAGAGCAACTTGAAAAGCTTATAATCAAGATTATTTCAAGCCTAGGTTGGATAACTACCTTGATTATAATCATAAGGGGTATTAAATAACCTTATTAGAGTAGGACTACATACCCTATAAAATAAATATATATTATTTCTTTCATAAAAATAATATGAAAAATGAATTATTAAAATCATTATTTGACTTATTACTCGTAACACTCAGGCTAATAGGCTTGATTGCAGTTTTAGTAGTGTTTATTATAACAATCTTAAAAATGATTTAAGTAGATAGTAAAATGATAAAATTTAAGAACTAAACCACTATGGGCTAGAAGTCAATAGGTTTAAATTGCGGATAGAAGCCGCCTAAAGAATCCCCAACGTTAAAATTATCTACTTTTATAGTTTCTGCTACATCTTGGTTTTTAATATATTCTGCCGCTTGCTACAAAATACCTTCTTGCCTAAATATGCCTTATTCAATAGGTTGCATGCTCTATCCTAATTGTTATTTAGCTTAGCCGATATTTAATTTTTCTATTTAGAGTATTTTTTAATATTTACTTTCATATACACATAAAATTAATATAAGGAGCCGTTTTTATGAATATGTTTAATGATATGGGATTTAATATAGAAATAATTATTGGAAAGGATTTTTCACCTAAACAAAGAGCAAAAAATGATCCTTTAAGAGCAAAGATAATCGATTTAGGCGTTGATGATAAGGGTGATATAACTGAAGAAGAGAGAAAAGAGGTTATTGAATCCTTAAAGAAAACTGAAGCTATGAGATCTGATAATTTTTCTTGTGGTGTTAATATACATGAGAATCTTCAATATGTTGATATCTCTAGCCTTGAGCATGCTCCTCAAAACTTGTATCCGTGTCCCCTATCTCAAAAAGATGAGCTTATAAAATTAATCGCCTCCATTCAAAGTGTGGGATTAATTGAACCTATTATCATTGCAGGGTTTAAAGATTATGATAAATATCATATAATCTGTGGAAGAGCTAGAATTCTTGCTTATAAGGATTTATTTAAAGCTACTAAGTCAGAAAAATACCTTAAGATTCCTGCTTTTGTTTTAGATGAGGATAGGATAAATGTTGCAAGGGAATTATGTGAAGAATTTGGCATGAGCAAATCGAGCATATATAACTATATAACCTTAGGGAATTTAGCTATAGAAATTCAGGCCCTAATCTGGGATAATAAACTCTCAAATCAAGCAGGTCTATTATTATCAAATGTAAATCATGAAACACAGCTTAAAATAGTTGAGACTATTGGAGTAAAGAAGTTAAATGATATACGTCTTTTAAAATTCTTATGTGATAAGCGCAAAAAAAATCTCACAGAAAAAGAGATTCTACATATACAAGAAAAATTGGATAATTACCCACTAAAGAAAATACACTTTTCTATAAATGTATCTAGAGAAATTGCAGGAGATTTTATGGATACAATATCTGAATTTAAAGCATCAAAGACAAAAAAGCTAGATAACGGTGCTAAAAAGTTCAATATGCACAAGTTCTTTAGTGTAAATTATAACAAAGATGTTATGGAGACATTTTTAAAATCGAAAACTATAAACACTGTTTTATTAGATAGGGTTTTAGTAAAGAATCTTGAGGAATTAAAAGAAATAAAATAAAAACTATATTTAATAAATCATCATCATTAAATAATCTAAGAGGGGTAATACGGAATTGTAAAAGAGGGTTCCTGCTATATCTAGCATATAGGGGAATTTCAAATATAAAATTATAAGTTCTGTTTTTTTAGAGAAAGTGATCAGGACTATTTATTGTATACTATTTTTAAAGGTATATTGCTTAATGTATAAATAAATCAAATTTTACACAAAAACTCACATAAAAACCAATACTAGTTATTAAAATAAATAAAAGTGAGTGTTAGCATTTAAAAATTCCATATTTGGACTAATATGCATTAGTTAATTGAGCTTCAAATGAAAGATTGCTTGGTTTTCTCTCTTGTTACAATACATAAGATGAAGCATGTATTATAATGCTATTAAATTAAGTGTTATAAAATGATATTTACAACAAAACAAATTGAGGAAGATATTATTGAAAATTTTAATAAAAAATATAAGGCTTTTGGCAATTTTGTTAATTCAAAGGGGTTGTGGGATGATTGTATTTCAGCATTAAGAGATGCAACACTTATGAATAACATTATATTTTGTAATGATATTCATAATATTCCGCCAGTTCACACGTTTCTTAAAGTTAAATCGCTTAAAAATGACTTAACTGTTCAAGAAAAAGAACAAGTTTTTAAAGTTTCAACATTCACTAAAATAAAGATTTTTGATACAGATGCAGAAATGCTACTTCTTAAAGAGGCCAAAGATTCAACAAATTATTATGGTGATTTAGAAATTGAATCACAAAAGGAAATTAAGAGATATATCAAGTTAAATTTTAATGATGATAATATTAATAAAGAAACCTCAAAATCAAATAATGTTATTAATATAAGTATAGGTAGATTTGGATATTTATTCTCTTTTTATACGTTATATAGATATGTTCTTCCTGAGTTTAAGGAAGAAGTTTGTTTGATTTTACTTGAATGCATTGATAAAACTGCTATTAAAGCTAATAGTAAGAAGCATTATAGTAAAGTATATTATCTCATTCAAAACTTAAAAGAACTTGATAAAAAGGAAAGAGTAATTTATGTAAAAAAGAAACTTCTTGATATATGGTGAAATACCAGCATTTAAAAAAATATTAAAATTATAAAAAACTGGTCAATTTTAAATTTGACCAGTTTTTTGTATAATTATGAACATCCAGTTGTAGAACCACAATCAAGGCAAACCATACATGTGCCATTTTTAACCATCCTTGTAGATGAACAATTTGGGCATGTCGTTCCATATATTTTTTCACCTTGAACATCTTCCTCAGCATTTTTTATATGAAGAGTATGAAGAGGGTGGTGAGGGAGGTCATTAAATATTTCGTCATTTTCAGGTTTAACCTGTACCCTTGAAAAATCACCAAGCTCTATATCTATAATCTTGCTTATAAGATCTGATATGGAAGAGACATACTTTATATAAGGATGCTTTTGTACAAATCCATAAGGCTCATATTTTTGACCTCTTAGCATTTTAGATATATCCTTTGGAGGTACATGATACTGAAGCATTCTAGATATAGCTTTTGATAAGGAATTTAAAAGCCCTGTAATTATGCTTCCTTCTCTATCTGTAGTTATATATATTTCTGATATTTCGTTGTTATCTCGTCTATTTACAGTGGTGTAAATCTTAACATCTTCAATCTGTGCAGGATGAGTTCTTCCAGTTCTTATGCCAACTACTCTTTCTCTGTAAGATATCCTCCTTGTTTGCCTATCCTCCTTTAGAAGCTTTGCATAATTTAATAAAGCATCATAGGATAGATTTTCAAGGTTTACATTATTTGAATCAGTGAGGGAAGTATTGAGAGGCTGTGCTGCTTTTGATGCATCTCTATACACCGTAAGCCCTTTTATTCCAAGTTTCCAGGCAGATATAACTATATTCTCTATATCAAAAACAGTGGATTCTTTAGGGAGGTTAACAGTCTTTGAAATTGCACCTGAAACCATAGGAGCTATTGCTGCCATCATCAGTACATGACCTGTAGGCGCTATATATCTATTTCCATTTCCACATTTATTTGAAGTATCAAATATTGCAATATGTTCATTTTTTAAACCAGGAGCGTCTTCAATTTTGCTACTTTTTTCTATATACTTTGTTATATCTTTTATATCATTATCACTATACCCAAGGGATTTAAGGGATGAACTAATTTCAGGGTTAGTGAGCACCATAGAACCTCCCCCAACAAGCTTTTTATAAACTATATGGGAGAAAAAGGGTTCAATGGATGTTGCACCAGAATCCATTGCAAATGAAATGGTTCCTGTAGGTGCTATTACTGAAACCTGTGCATTTCTAAAACCATATTTTTCACCACTTAAAAGAGCACTTTCCCAGGATTTTTTAAAAATACCTATAAGTGATTCATGAGAAGTGCTTTTTAAAAAGCTTCTATCAGGAATATATGGTTTGTAATTTAAATCTTCAAATTTGTATATATCTATTGAATTTTTAGTTATAGCTTCGGACTTTAATAATAAAAGTGGGTCTGCAATTCTAACATGATTTCTCATAACTTTTTGCATATATTCTTTATTTAGTGAGTATTTTTCAAATGGACCCGCTTCCTTTGCCATAAGAGAAGATATATAGTAGGATTGTCCAGTTAAAGTTCCAATTAAAATTTGCGTTATAGCCCTTGCTTCGTTTGAGTCATAAGGATAACCCATAGTCATAAGAAGAGAGGCTAAATTTGATACACCAAGACCTGTGGTTCTGAAGTTATAGGTTTTCCTAGCTATAGCCTCAGTGGGAAACTGGCCTTTGAATATAGATGCTTCAAGCACCAATTGGGATAAGGATATGATATGCAAAAAACCTTCCCCATCAAATTCTTTTTTATTTATATCATAAAATTTATATAGATTTATAGAAGCTAAATTGCAGGATGTATCATCAATAAAGCTATATTCGCCACAGGGGTTTGTGGAATTTATCTGGTTATAAGGTGCATTTAAATTTCCATCCTCTCCCTTAGGGCAAGTATGCCATCCGTTAAAAGTATCCTTAAATAGGGGAGCAGGATCAGCACAAGACCAAGCACCTTTGATAAAGCTATTCCATATTTCTGATACCTTTATTTCTCTATCTAAGGAGGAATCCACTCTTCCTTTTAGTGAAATTGTAGAATCAGGATTATCTTTTAAATTGAGGACCTTTTTCATAAAATCATCAGAGAACATCACTGAGTTATTTGAGTTTTGACCAGAAACTGTCTCATATGCTTCTCCATTTATATCTGAATCGTAACCCATTTTAAAGAGTGCTCTAACCTTTTCTTCTTCTTTAGATTTCCAATTTATAAAATCTAAAATCTCTGGATGGTCCTCATTTAAGCATACCATTTTAGCAGCTCTTCTTGTTGTTCCTCCTGATTTTATAGCTCCAGCATTTCTATCTAGCGCTTTTAAAAAGCTCATAAGACCTGAAGATACACCACCACCTGAGAGTTTTTCTCCTTTAGCTCTTATTGGCGAAAAATTTGTCCCAGTTCCTGAGCCTCCTTTAAAAAGCTTTGTTTCTGTGACAAAATGGTCTGTTATTGAATTTTCACCAAGGAGCTTATCTTCAATGGAGAGTATAAAACATGCTGAAGCTTGAGTTTTTGAATAATTATCTTCAGATAGCATGACCTCTTTTTTTTGAGGATTAAAATAATAGTTCCCTTGAGGTTCGCCCTTTATTCCATAAGCATAATTTAAGCCTGTGTTGAACCATTGGGGCGAATTTGGAGCATACATCTGATTTAAAAGCCCATAAACCATTTCATCATAGAAGATTTTAGATTCATCATTTTTTAACAAACCTTCTTCGATCAAAGCTTCTGTCCAAAAACCAACCATTCTATGAGCAATCTGCCTCATAGAATTTTCATAGGTTAATCCTTCATTTTCAATTCCAGCTTTTCTAAAGTATTTAGATGCAATTATATCACAAGCGTTTTGAGAATAGTGTTCTGGAAATTCTAAATCCTTCATATCTGTTATGATCTCACCTGTTTTATAGTTCTTTAAAATAACATCTACTTTTTTCCATTTAAAAAGATCATAAACAGACATATCTCTTTTTTCATCTAATATTTTAGTATAATATCTCTTAACGTAATCACGAATATTTTCCAAAAGCGCACCGCCTTAAAACAAAAAATAAGTTATTTTTATAGGTTTTTATTTATTATAGATAGCGAAAAAAATAAAGGTTTATGTTTTTAAAAATAAACCCATAAATGCAAACACCTCCCTATGCTCCGTAGAGATACTGTAAAAAATAAATTAGGCAGTTCTTCTGACTTAGTTTCATAAAGATCATCTCCTTCCCAGATAGACCAGTGGATACGATGACCTCTCCACAATACAGCGGCGGGACCGTTGAAGATTCTAACTTCATTCCCTATTAAACAATTTTTATTGTACCTAAATTATGTATTCATTATAGAAAGTAAAATATTAAAAGTCAATTTTAATAACATAAAAATGTTTGTTTTTCGTTTTATAATATTTAAAAAGAAAGTTCATAATATGATATAATCTAAATGTGCTTTTAATTTTTTGGATAAAATTAATTGTGAAAGTTTAGTTAAATGAGGTGAAAAATATAAATGATAAAAAGTTATAAAGGCATTGAACCTAAAGTAGATGATAGTGTTTTTATTGCAGATGGAGCATTTGTAATAGGAGATGTTACTTTAGAAGAGGGAGTATCCATTTGGTATAACACTGTATTAAGAGGAGATGAGGATAAAATCTATGTGGGAAAAAACACAAATATTCAAGATAACTCCGTTGTACATGTGGAAATAGGCATACCTGTTAAAATTGGAGAAAATGTGACTATTGGTCATAATGCTATAATACATTGTTGTACCATAGGGAATAATTCTCTAATAGGAATGGGGAGCATAATATTAGATGGAGCTATAATTGGCAACAATACAATAGTTGCAGCAGGGTCTGTAATACCACCTAAAAAACAATTTCCTGACGGAGTTTTGATAATGGGCTCCCCAGGAAAAGTAGCGAGAAATTTAACAGATGAAGAAAAAGAAGGCATATTGAAAAATATGGACATATATGTAAATCTTGCAAAAGATCATAAAAAAGATTGATAGGAGAGGATAGTTTTATTGGATTGGATGTATAAATTACAAAAAAAATTTGGTAAATATGCTATAAGAGATCTTATAACATATTTAATATATATTTCTATAGCGGTTTATGTAGTACAGCTTATTCAGCCAAGTGCAATAAATTATTTATATTTAAATCCTCAAAAAGTTCTTCAAGGAGAAATTTGGAGAATAATAACATTTATATTTATTCCAGCTGTAGATTTAAATATATTATTTGCACTTTTGGGATTTATGTTTATGTACTATTTGTCAAAGAGCTTAGAAAATATATGGGGGGCTTTTAGAACAAATATTTATATCCTTATATGTGTATTGCTCACACTTATAGTATCATTTTTATTTATGATTCCAATATATAGCAGTTTTTTGATATATGATTCTTTATTTTTAGCTTTTGCGTATGAATTTCCTAATCAGGAGATAAGGATATATTTTGTTTTGCCTATAAAGATAAAATATATTGCAATGGTAAGGGTGGCATTTATGATCTACAGCCTTATTGTTGGAGGTTTTAGTGCGAGAATTATAGTCTTTTTAACTGTTGCTAACTTCTTGGTATTTTATGCACCAGAGATAATTGGTAGAATGAAAAATAAAGGTCATGTAAAGATCAAAAAGACTATGTATGATAAAAAGATAAATGGTGCAAAAAAAGATACGATGCATAAATGCGAGGTATGTAAGATGACAGAAAAAGATGATCCAAATATGGAATTTAGGTATTGTTCAAAATGCAACGGAAGTTATGAGTATTGTGCAAATCATTTATTTACTCATAATCATAAACAATAGAGGTGTCATAATATGATTCAAACAGGAAAGATAAATAAACTAAAGGTGGAAAGGAAAGTATCAATAGGATATTATTTGACAGGTGATATACTCCTTCCAAATGGAAATGTGACAGAGGAGATAAAAGAAGAAAGTGAAATCTCAGTATTTATATATAGAGATTCTAAAGATAGATTAATCGCTACTATGAAAACTCCTCTTGCTAAAGCTTTTGAATTAAGAAAGCTAAAGGTAAAACAAATGTCAAAGATAGGAGCATTTATAGATATTGGCCTTGAGAGGGATGTCTTAGCTCCATTTAAGGAGATAAATTACCCTTTAGAAGAAGGAAAAGAATACTTATTTTACATATATATAGATAAGTCTGACAGGCTTGTAGCCACTACTAAAATTCACAAGCATCTTTTAGCACCTGACGAGTTGGCAATAGGTGAAGAATATGAGGCTTATGTATATGATATTCATACAAATGGCAATATCTTGTGTGCTATAGATGATAAATTTAAAGGACTTTTATTGAAAAATGAAGTATTTACCAATATAAAGCCAGGAGATAATATAAAAGCAACTATAAAGAAGGTACATGAGGGTGAAATTGCCCTTCTCTCTATTCGTAAAAAAAGTGCTATTGAAAGAATTGAACTCCAAGACGTAATCGTTGAATATTTAAAAGCTAACGGTGGAACCATGAAACTAAATGATAAAAGCTCTCCAGAGGAGATTAAAAGTATATTTAATGCAAGCAAAAATTATTTTAAAAATGCCTTAGGAGGGCTTATGAAAAAGGGTATAATTACCCAAGATGAAAATGGATGCAAATTAGTTAAAAGGGGGTGACTTCGTCATAGTGTAAAATAAGGAAAAATAAGAACAAGAAAGGAGTAAAGCTACTTAAAGGCTTTAAGTAGATTGATAATCGATGTTTAAATTACCAGCACTTGAGAAGATGACGAGAGAGCAAAAATATGACTACATGATTTTATCATTGAAAAATCAGATTGAAATCGAACAGGATGAACTTGCTATACTTTCAAATTCTGCTGCACTTCTTGAAGTATTTTTAGAGAGGATAAATTGGGCAGGTTATTATCTTATGAAAGAAGGGCAGCTTGTCTTAGGACCATTTCAGGGGTTACCTGCATGTACAAGGATTGAGATGGGTAAGGGTATTGTAGGAAAGTGCGCAGAGTTAAGGGATGCTATTGTAGTTCCTGATGTCTACGATTTTGAAGGACATATATTTTGTGATGCAAATTCAAGATCTGAAATATGCATTCCAATCTTTAAGCAGGATGAAATATATGGAGTCTTAGATATAGATAGCCCAGAAGAAGATAGATTTGATAGTATAGATGAAAAATACTTAAGAAAATTTGTTAAAGTAATAGAGGAAAACTTATTAGATTTAAAATAAACATAAGGGATGGGGATAAATTATGAAAAAACTATGGATGTATATGATATTAGTAATTAGCATTATATTTATGCTTGGAGCATGCACTAAGAATGAGGCAAATAGTGGTAATAATACAAATAGTACAAATGATACAGCAGTTGAAGCAAGCGCTAATAATGCCGGTGATGGTGAAGAAATGAAGATATATGACGATGATTCAAAAATTGTAAGTGAAGGCGATAATTGTGCTTTATCCCAGTATGGCAGTGAAGATACAGGCAGTGGATATAAGTTCACCTTAGGGGATTTTAGTGGTGGAAAGACTATATATCATTTAAATGCAAAAGCAGATAGCACTGTAGATGTAAAATTTGACTGTAAAACTGAAAGCGGAAAGTTTAAATGTGTCTTTATAGGCACAGATAATAAAATTACAAATATTGTAGAACAAAATGGAAATGGAAATTTATCCTTAAAACTTGCAAAAGGCGAAAATAGGATTAAGATTGTAGGTTTAAGTGCTAAAGTTGAGTTGACAGTTGATGTTAAAAATCAAGATTCCAATGTAGAAATTGAATGTATAAATTAAATATATAAAGCTTAAAGCTTGTGTTTGTCACAAGCTTTTATAATATCTATTTAAAGTATTTTTACTTACTAAAGTAGAAAAAAGTACCACTTGAGATGAAAGATTAATATTTTTCAAGATAAAGGTGTAATATTTAAATCACTTATTATAGGTACATTTTACTTATAATAAGTTTTAAATTTTATTTTTATTTGGAGGGTATGAAATGAAAAAAGATGAATTAGTTTTAATCGACTTTAATGATATGGAGCCATTAGAGGAAGTAGTTGCGCCTACAGCATTTTGTAGACCAGTTTGTAAACCAGTATGTGCACCAAAGCCTGTATGTCCACCAAAACCAGTTTGTCCACCTAAACCAATTTGTGTTCCAAGACCTCGTTGCTAGTTGATTAAAAAATAAGGAGCTGTTGCAAAACTGACAAAAAGTCAGCAAGCAACAGCCCTTTTTTTATTTTTTCGATAGAGTTACTGGTTTAATTATATTTTTATAGTGAAGAGCATGTCTTATATACTAGAATTATTGTAATTATTTGTATTTTAATGCGGTTTTATGATATAATGGTTATAATTTTAAAATACAAAAAACAGGAGAGTCTTATGATGAACAAAAGATTATGTAAGTTTAATGCTCTATTATTTATGATTATTTTTTTATCTTTAACATTTTTTACAACCTTTGGTGTTAAAAATATAAGTGGAAAGAGCTTAAATAGTTATCCAATGGTATTTGTAAATGGAATTTATGGCTGGAGCAAGGAAGAGATAGAGAAGCGCAGCTATTGGGGAGGAAGTTTAGATATAATCGAAAGGCTTAACAATGAAGGATTTAAAGCCCTTAGTGCAACTGTAGGAAATTTTTCTAGCAATTGGGATAGAGCAGTGGAGCTTTATTACTACATAAAAGGTGGTAGGGTTGATTATGGTGCAGCACATGCTGCAAAATATGGGCATGAAAGATATGGAAAAATCTTTCCAGGAATTTATCCAGAATGGAATGAGGCTTCAAAGATACATTTAATTGGACATAGTTATGGAGGACAAACCATTCGCTTATTAGTTGAATTATTGAGAAATGGAGATAAGGATGAACAAGATAGATATTTAGCTGATCCTTCTTTAGGAATTTCCCCATTATTTGAAGGAGAAAAGAAATGGGTAGAGAGCATAACTACACTTGGAACGCCACTTAATGGTTCAACTTTTGTAAATTATGCAAGTAAAAATAATAAGAAATTATATTTAGGATTAGGGGGATTTCCTAGCTTATATAATTCAAATCCTAAATATGATTTTAAAATAAGTCAGTGGGGAATAAAAAGGGAAGAGGATGAGTCTATATATGACTATTATGAAAGAGTGCAAAAAAACCCTATATGGGATTCAGAGGATAATGCCCTTGGTGTTTTGACAACAAAAGGTGCTGAAGAATTTAATAATAAAACTAAGGCTTATCAAGATATGTATTATTTTTCATATAGCGGAAACAATTCATTTAGAGATATGTTAACTGGGTATTATCTGCCAAAAGAGATAATATGGACTCCTTCTGCATATATAACAGGAAGGTATACACAGAACAATACATTGCCTTTTGGAGATAGATCCTGGTGGAAAAATGATGGAGCTGTCAGTGTAATATCAGCACAGTATCCATTTAAGCAGCCTCATAGAAATTATGTTGGGGAAGCGAAAAGGGGGGTCTGGAATGTGAATCCTACTATGGAGAATTGGCCACAGGAAGATTTTATAGGGTTGCAAGTAAGACAAAATTTATATGAAGTGATGAAGTTTTATAGAAAGCTTGCAAATAATCTATCAACGCTGCCTAGATAAAATTATAAAATAAAATTTAGAGTTGGAAAATCATCCATATTTTCCAACTCGTTTTTTTATTTAATTATATTAAAATTATTATAAAATATTTAATATATAGATTTCTTGTTGATATAAATGCTATAATGTTTTATAATTATATTTAATAATATTAAAAATTTTTATAAAAAATATGTATTAAAGGAGAAAGGCTATATGATAAAAGAAGGAGCAAAAAAATTTAATGCAATTTTATTATTTATTCTGATGTTGTTTTCAACAATAGCTATGACTGTAAATGTTAGAGAAGTAAATGGAGAAATTTTAAATAATTACCCAATTATCCTCGTTCATGGGCTTTATGGTTGGGGTAAGGAGGATATCAAAAACCTTAACTATTGGGGTGGAAAAAATGATCTTGAAAAGAGTTTAAATGATTTAGGCTTTAAAACCATGTCTGCAACTGTAGGGGCAGTGTCCAGTAATTGGGATAGAGCGGTAGAGCTTTATTACTATATAAAAGGCGGCAGAGTTGATTATGGTGCAGCGCATTCTAAAGAATGTGGTCATGAGAGATATGGAAAGACTTTTAAAGGAATATATCCTGAGTGGGATGAAGTATCAAAGGTACATTTAATTGGCCATAGTTTTGGAGGACAAACTATTCGCCTATTGACTGAGCTTTTAAGGGATGGAGATAAAACTGAGCAGGACTATTATGAAAGTCACACATCAGAAGGGATTTCTTCTCTATTTTTAGGATCAAAGAGTTGGATTTCAAGCATTACTACAGTTGCAACTCCATTAAATGGTGCAACTTATGCTAATTATATAAACGAAAGCAATTTTAGTGTTAAAAATTTATTTTTAAGTGCAGGAGCTATAGTAGGCTTAGATATATTTAATGTAAAGCTTGATTTAAAATTAGAGCAATGGGGACTTAAAAGAAATGAAGAAGATTCCATATTTGAATATAGAAAAAGAGTAGAAGAGAGCAATATATGGGATAGCAATGATAATGCTTTATACGATTTAACCACTGATGCTGCATCAAAATTTAATGAAAATTCTAAAACTTATTCAGATATATATTATTTCTCTTATAACGGAAACAATTCAACAAAAAGCATATTGAGCGGTTATTACTTGCCAAAAAAATTAGCTCTATCAAGTATTTCAGCTATAATAACAGGGAGATATAGAAGCGGAAATAAATTACCTTTTGGAGATAAATCGTGGTGGAAAAATGACGGAACTGTCAGCGTAATATCAGCACAATACCCATTTGGTGCACCACATAAAAGCGATGATGGTATAATTAAAAAAGGTATTTGGATAATATACCCTACTATGGAAAATTGGGGTCATGGAGATTTTGTAGGAGTCAATTCTAAAAAGAACTTCAGCGATATAACAAACTTTTATAAAAAGGTAGCTACTGATTTATCAAACTTGCCTAAATAGATATTAAAAGTGACATTTGTCTTTTAAAGATAAATGCCACTTTTTTTGATTACTTTATGTAAAAAATGCCAATAATTAAAAAGAAAGAAGGGATTTTATTGTGAAAACATTAATAATATTTTTTTTAATAATATTAATAATTTTATTCTTTCCAATCCATAAAATGATAAAAGCTATCATAAATGAAGACGGAGGGAGTCTAACCTTATATAAAAAGACTTTTGATCTTTCACATTCAAATATAGATGATTTAGCGAGCAAAGTCTTTGAAAAAAAGCCAAAGAAAAAAGCTAAAGAAAAGAGACATAAGGTTAAAATGAACTTTTTAAATCTAATAGATTCTTTAAGAAGGCTTAAATTCAAACCAACACTAAAGATGGATTTGGACTTAAAATATGGCTTTGATGATGCTATGGTAACAGGTATTTCTTATGGAGCTATAGTGAGCATCGTGTATTTTTTAAAATGGATCATAGATATACCATTTAAGAGCAAGAAATATGATTTTCAAATAACCCCTGTTTTTAATAAAAACGTGATGATATTATTTTTAAACTGCATAATTTGGTTAAATATAGCAAAAATATTCTATATGGTGATAATAATCATCAGCAATATAAAAATTACAAAACAAAACTTGAGGAGGGATTAATTTTGGAAAATCATCCCATAGAAAATCTTATGAAGAGCACTATGGAACAATTAAAGACCATGATAGATGTTGATACAATAATTGGAGATCCAATCAATACTCAAGATGGTACTACCATTTTACCTATTTCTAAAGTTTCCTTAGGGTTTGCTTCTGGCGGCAGCGAATACCCACAGGCAAAAGATACACTTATAAATAATAAATATCCTTTTGGAGGCGCTGTAGGTGCAGGAGTATCCATAAAACCAATAGCATTTCTCATAATTAAAAAAGATACCCATAGGCTTATCTCATTAAATTCAATAACCCCTGCAGATAAAATACTAGATGGGATACCCCAGATTATGGACATTATAAACAACATAAAAAATAAAAAGAATGACAAAGAAGATAATTGCAATTCAAAAAAGGAAGATAAAAAAACTAAGGATGATATAATCGTCATAGATGAAAAGGATAGCAAATAGATTTTGATTTACAAAGGAAAGATTGATTTTAAATTTTTTTAGGAGATTTTATCATGTTTGTATTATTATTTTTCTTAGGTGCTACAATAGCTAGTTTTTTAAATCTCTGTGCTTACAGAGTTCCAAGGAAGATGAGCATAGTTTTTCCCTCTTCTAATTGTGAAGGATGCTCATCAAAGATCCATAGATTATATTTAATACCTGTTATTGGATATATTCTATGCTGTGGAAGGTGCAAGGAATGTGGTCATAAAATACCTCTATCATACATGTTAAGCGAACTATCTTGGGGAATTATGACTGTCATTATGTATACTAAATTTGGTTTAGGTCTTTCCTTTATACACTATTTAATTTTAATAAGCTTTCTTTATTTAGTTGCTACCATTGATCTATCTACCATGGAAGTACATATGGACATAGTAGTTGTATTTTTAATCATGCTTTTTATTACATCTTTTTTAAGGATAATATTTAAAGAGGTTATGATTTATGAAATTTTAAGATCGCTTATGTCATCTTTAGTTTTCCTGTTTGTGTTTTTAATCTTTGGCAAGATGAAATGGTTTGGATATGGAGATTCATTTGTCATCTTTACAATGCTCATTTCACTTAGCATAAGTAAGGGCATATTATCGATCTTTCTTTCCTTTATACTAGGAGGTGTCTTTGGAATTATCATCTTAATAAAGGATAGCATTAAAAAACCTATAATTCCATTTTGTCCATTCTTACTTTTAGGAGGAATTATATCCATATTGTTCTCTGAAGGCATCTTAAACTTCTATATGTCGATGGTTTAAATTAAATTTTCTTGGTTAAATATATGTATTTTAAATAGTAAAATAGATTTTCTCCCATAGGGAGATCTTCTATTTTTATGTAATCTTCCACATACTTTCCATCCCATAGAAATATTTTTATATAGCTTTCATCTATTACTTCTATACAATATTTGTTTTTATTTATATCTATATTTATCTTAAACTGAGATTTTTTATCCTCTATATCGCTTTTTTCTTTTATTTCATATATTTCTAAAAAGTGTTCATCCTTTAGAAGTGAAATAAATCTTATTATCTCTCCTCTATTATCGCTATCTAAAGTAAACCTTTTATAGAAATTAGTTTCGATTGAATTCATCTTAATTTCATCATTAAATATTATATCTTTTTTCAATTTTGTTGTATAATAAAATTTCGATGGTTTAAGATTATAAAATCTATTTAATACTTTTGTAGAACAAGAGGATATAAATATTGCAATTATGAGGATAATTACCAGTCTTGATTTCATAAAATCACCTTCAATATAAAGATATAATTAAATATATGTTAAATTAATTTTTATTATGAAATCAAAATGAATTTTAAAAATTTTATTTTACATATACTTAGAAGATGTATTTAAAGATTAATTTAATTGTTGAAAACGAAATATTAAAGTGCTACAATCATTATAATTTATAATTAGGGGGAGCTTTTTTGGAAACAGTAGGAGATAAAAAAGATTTATGTATAAGACTTCGGAGAATTGAAGGTCAGGTTAAGGGTATCGAAAGAATGATCGAAAGTGGGGATAGCTGCAAGGATATACTCACTCAAATTTCTGCTGCAAGGGCAGCTTTAAATAAAGTTGGTATTTTACTTTTTGAAAAACTTGCTAAAACCAATATTGATTTAATAGGTCTTAAAGAAGAAGATAAGATCAATGAATTGATAGATAATTTAACTGTTCTCCTTAATAAATTTCAATAGTGAGTTTTTAAGCTGCCATGCAGTTTTTTTGTTAAACCTTGCTATTTTAAAAAATAATTAGTTCTAAGAGGGTGAAAATATTCTTAATTTATAAGAATATTTTTTATCTGCTTTTTTTAAAAGAACCATGTTACAATATAATATAGTAATTTTTAGTTTGTGGAGAGTTTATGAAAAAATATGATTTAACTGAAGGTAGCATTTTAGGAAAGCTTTTGCTCGTTGCAATTCCAATAATGGGAGTCCAATTGCTTCAGATGACTTATAACTTTACTGATATGTTTTGGCTTGGAAGACTTGGAAGTGATGCTGTAGCATCCTCTGGAACTGCAGGCATGTATATGTGGCTTTCTATGGCATTCTTATATTTAGGAAGAATGGGATCAGAAATTGGAGTTTCACAGAACTTGGGAAGAAAAGATGAAAAAAGCGCCTATAGCTTTTCTCAAAATGCTCTGTTTATCTCAATAGTCTTAGGAATACTATGTACCATCATAGCTGTATTCTTTAACAAAGAGCTTATTGCTTTTTTTAATATTAAAGAAAAAAACGTAGCAGAAGATTCTGCAAAATACCTTGCTATAGTGGGAGTAGCCTGTCCTGCTACTTTTATAACTGCTGCCATTGCAGGGACTTTTACGGGAGCTGGAAATTCAAAGATAGCTTTTTATGCAAATCTTGTAGGGCTTATAATCAATATGTCATTAGATCCATTGTTGATATTTACTTTTAAAATGGAAGTTGTTGGGGCAGCTGTTGCAACAGCTATAGCTCAATTTGCTGTCTGTATAATATTTCTTGTAGCAATTAAGAAAAATAAGAATAGACCATTTAAAGTATATAAATTTTTCAAAAAACCATCTATAGAAAATATAAAAGACATATTGAAATGGAGCTTGCCAATTGCTATTGAAAGCTTATTTTTTACTCTTCTTGCTATGATAACCACTCGTTTTGTAACTGATTTTGGTACAAATGCCATATCTGTTCAAAAGGTTGGTTCTCAAGTTGAATCACTTTCTTGGCTT
>JAVBPQ010000041.1:0-18063 GCA_031549525.1 Clostridiaceae bacterium
CTATACTTGACCCACAACTTTTTTAAAAATTTCATTACTACTCAGCCATACTTTTTTATATTTAAATAAGTGCATATTTAATGCATAAATATTTTATAAAACATTTAATTAGGTATATTTATACATTATTTTTTGAAAACGGCATGTTTACTAAAAAGTCACTATTTTAAAAGAATTCTTTATTTGCAAGGGTTTTATAATTGTGGGTCAAGATTAGGATTTATCTATGGGGTAATTGACTGTGCACCCCTTTTTAATCTCCTTATCTTTTTATGAAAATAATATCACCTATAGGTGGTGGTTTTTTATGATCTTTTTTGATTATAATTTCGTATGTAAATTTTATAGTACTTTAATTATATACACAAGAGTGTTACACTAAAAGCAAAATTTAGAGGAAAGTTAGAGGGGGTAATTATGTTAAAGACACCACAAGAATATCTTGATACACTTCAAGGTCCTGGGCGAGATTGGTTAGAAGAATTTTTAGATTATATGAAAAAAGAGCATGAGAACATCACTCCTGTGATGTTTCGACAACGCCCAATGTTTAAGGTAGGTAAAAGTTACATATTATTTTCAGTAGCTAAGGAACATTTTACGATACATACATTAAACTTTGAGCTTCTTGAGGATTTAAAAAATAGACTTCCTAAAAATTCCTATGGAAAGGGTTGTATCAAGGTGAAATTTTTTCAAAAAGATGCAAAACCTATACTTAAAGATTTTTGCAGCAATGTTATAAAAATTAACTTATTATCTACAGGTTTAAACTTGTTTTAAAAATGGATAATTTAATCTGGTTTTTTTGTAACACTATATCTATAATTACAATAGTGCAATTATTAAAATATTTAGGAGGAAAATATGGAATACTTAAAAATTGACGATTTTAAAAATTATAACTTTCTTTCAGGGTTAAAATTTTCACCTTGTGGAAAAAATTCAGCTTTAATTGTAAAAAAAGCTAGTGATAAAAATGATTATTACTCTGCAATATTTGTTTGTAAAGATGGAAATTACTATCCCCTAACAAATGAAAAAGGCAGAGTATCATCTTTTATCTGGCTTGATGATGAAAATATATTATTTTGTGAGACAAGAGATGAAAAATGCAAGGAAAAGAAAGAAAAAGGCTTTGAGCACAGATGTTATTATAAGATCAATATAAATGGCGGCGAGGCAAAACATGAATTTTGCATAGATGCTGAAGTTTCAAATATACAATTATTATCAGATGGAAATTTCCTTATATCAGCTATATTTGACAATAATCGCCCTGATATTTTAGATAAAGAGCCTCATGAGCAAGAGAGGATTTTAAAGGATTTAAAGAAGGAAAAGGACTATGAAGTAATAGAGGAAGTTCCATTTTGGTTTAATGGAGAAGGACTTATCTATAAAAAGCGCAAACGCTTATATATTTATAATACTAAAGATGGATTAAAACCGCTCACTCCTCCATTAGGATATGTGGAAGATTATAAAATTTCTCCATCTAAAGATTTTGTTTTATATTCAGGATGGGATGAGCAAAAAGGTGTAAGGGATATTAAAAGCAAGCTTTACATCATAGATTTATCAAATGGTAAAGTGGATACACTAGTTAACAATCCTATGTTTATTTCATCATTTGATTTTTGGAATGATAAGGTTGTTTTAGCTGCAGCCTTTGGAGAGAACTTTGATTTTCATGAGCATCCTACATTTTATATACTAGATAAACAAGATAAATCCCTAAAAGAGCTTTTAAAATATGATAGAGCTGTAGGTGCTGCTATAACTTCTGATTGCTCCTTAGGGTCTGGATGTGTAGATAGAGTATTTAAAGATGATTATTATTTTATCTCAGTAGATGGTTACTATGCAGATATCTATAAGTTAAACCTTAAAACCTCAAATTTAGAGAATATCACTAATTCTAAAGGAAGCCTTCAATTCTTTGATATTTATGATAACTCTATATATGCTGTGGGCTTTATAGATGGAAAGCTTCAGGAAGTATATAGTTTAGAAGAATCTAATCTTAAGAAAAGAAGCAGTTTTAATGATGATATTTATAATTCAAGAAAGCACCCTAAGATATTCCATCATGTTATGAAAGATCAAGAAGGGGTAGAATTTGATGGGTGGGTACTTCTCCCTGTAGATTATGATGAAAATAAAAAATATCCTGCTATCTTAGATATTCATGGAGGACCTAAATCTGCCTATGGAGATATTTATTTTCATGAGATGCAATACTGGGCTAATTTAAATTACTTTGTCTTATTTTCAAATCCAAGAGGTTCTGATGGAAAGGGAAATTTCTTTGCAGATATAAGAGGAAAATATGGCACTATTGATTATGATAATTTGATGCAGTTTGTAGATGAGATGGTGGAAAAATATCCTGCAATTGATAAAGATAGGCTAGGCGTTACAGGTGGTTCTTATGGCGGAGTTATGACAAACTGGATAATAGGTCATACAGATAGATTTAAAGCAGCAGCAACTCAAAGGTCTATAAGCAATTTCATCTCATTTTATACGATGAGCGATATTGGATACTTCTTTGGTGAATGCGAGGTAGGAGCAAATCCTTGGAGCAATTTTGAAAAAATCTGGTGGCATTCTCCTTTAAAATATATGGATAAGGTTAAAACGCCGACTTTAGTTCTGCATTCTGACGAGGATTTTAGATGCCCTGTTACAGAAGCTTATCAACTATTTACAGCCCTAAAGCTTCACAATGTTGAAACAAGGCTTTGTGTATTTCATGGCGAAAACCATGAGCTTTCACGCTCAGGAAAACCAAATCATAGAGAAAGAAGGCTTAAAGAGATTACAGATTGGATGGATTCTCATTTAAAGGACGAGAAAGGCAATTAGAATGGAATATTTAAAGATTGACGATTTTAAAAATTATAGATTTCTCTCTCAATTAAAATTTTCTAATGATGAGAAAAAATCTGCTTTAATTGCAAAGATTGCTAACTGTGATAATGGGTATTATTCTATGATATATGTTGATAAAGGCTTGGGATATTATCCTCTTACAGATGAAAAAGGAAATGTTTCTTCATTTATATGGCTTGATGATGAAAATATACTATTTTGTGAAATAAGGGATGAGCTTTGCAAGGATAAATCAAAAAAAGGGATTCCTCATAAATGTTATTATAAAATAAATATAAATGTGGGAGAAGCAAAGCATGCCTTTTGTATAGATAGTGAAGTTTTAAAATTAGAAGCTTTGGATTGCGATAATTTTTTAATAAGTGCAGTAGTTGATGATAGATTTCCAAATTTAGAGGGTAAACCTGAATATGAGCAAGATGATATTTTAAAGGAATATAAAAAAGAAAAGGACTATGAGATTATAGACGAATTTCCATTTTGGTACAATGGAAGTGGGTTTATCTATAAAAAACGAAAAGGACTATATTTATATAATGTAAATACTGGATTAAAACCTCTAACTGATGATTTATGCGAGGTTGAGAGTTATAGGCTGTCTCCTTGTAAAAAGTATGTTGTATATTCTGAAAGGCTTGATAAGAAAGATTTCAAACAGCTTAAAAATGATTTGTATTTAATAGAGATAGAAACAAGAAAAACCTCTAAATTAATAAAAGAGCCTATGATATATCATGGATTTGATTTTTGGGGGGATAAACTTGTAATAGCAGCATCTTTAACAGAGGATAAAAATATACATCAGCATCCAACATTTTATATCCTAAATATAAAAGATAATTCCATGGAAAAGATCTTAAAGTATGATCGCTCAATATGTTCTCCAGTTGCTACAGATTGTGCTTTAGGCGGAGGATATGTAGAGAAAGTCTTTAAGGATGATTATTATTTTATTTCTTTAGATGGGTTTTATTCAGATGTTTATAAGCTCTCTCTTAAAGATTATAGCCTTTTAAATGTGACAAATTCTAAAGGCAGTGTACAGTTTTTCGATATAAATTCAAAATCTCTCTTATGTGTTGGATTTTTGGATGGAAAGCTTCAAGAGGTTTATAATTTAGATGGGGAATCTTTAAAGAAAAATAGCAATTTTAATGATGAGATCTTTAATAAAACAAAGCATCCTAAAATTGAGCATCATGTGATTAAGGATAAAGAGGGAGTAGAGTTTGATGGATGGGTTTTGTTCCCTGTAGATTATGATGAAAATAAAAAATATCCTGCCATCTTAGATATCCATGGGGGTCCAAAGGCAGCTTATGGTGATATTTACTTTCATGAGATGCAATATTTTGCTAATTTAAATTACTTTGTATTATTTTCAAATCCTAGAGGTTCAGATGGAAAAGGAAATTGCTTTGCAGATATAAGAGGAAGATATGGAACCATTGATTATGATAATTTGATGCAATTTGTAGATGAGATGATTGAGAAATATCCTGCTATTTTAAAAGATAAAATTGGCGTTATAGGTGGTTCTTATGGCGGCTTTATGACAAACTGGATAATAGGTCATACAGATAGGTTTAAAGCTGCAGCATCTCAAAGAAGTATAAGCAATTGGTTTTCAAAGATCATGAGCGACATTGGATATTTCTTTATTGAGCATGAGCATAAGTCAACTCCTTGGCATGACTATGAGAAACTTTGGCATGAATCCCCTTTAAAATATGCAGATAAGGTTAAAACACCAACCCTTTTTATCCATTCAGATGAGGATTATCGCTGCAACATCGATGAAGGTTATCAAATGTTTACTGCTTTAAAGCTTCATGGAGTAAAGACTAGGCTTTGTGTATTCCATGGTGAAAACCATGAGCTTTCACGCTCAGGAAAGCCAGAGCATAGGCTTAGAAGATTAAAAGAGATCACTGATTGGATGAATTTATATTTAAAATAAAGTTAATCAAATTTAAAACTGCAAAGACCTGTATGAGTCTTTGCAGTTTTTTAATTAACTAAGGGCATATTGGGCATTTGCTTTTAAATGGAGAAATGCTTAAATCGCCGCCTAATACATTTCTATTTACAATATATGGGCAATTTCTATTGGTATGATAAAAACCATCTGCTGCCCAATAAACAATACTGTTTGTTTGCGCTACTGCAGGTTGCGTTAATGTCTGAGTTGTTTGTGTTTGCTGTGGTGCCTGAGTGGATTCTGGAATTTGTGTATCTTGATATGTACTTTGTGTATTTTGTTCTTGAACAGGCATAATGGTTGTATTAACTGGTTTATTAGTAACATTTACAGCTTGATTAGTTGAGTTAGGAATTTCTTCTGAGGTATTTACTTCATTTGAACTTGTATTTATAGTTTGTTTTGTATTATTGTTTGATCTTGTTGTGTTATTTGCAACAACCTGCTGTTTAGTATTATTTGGTATTGTTGTGCTATTTACAACAACTTGCCTTGTGGTATTGTTTGGTCTTGTTGTATTATTTACAATAACTTGCTGTTTAGTATTGTTTGATCTTGCTGTATTATTTACAACAACTTGCTGTTTAGTGTTGTTTTGTCTTGTTGTGTTATTTACAATAGCTTGCTGTTTAGTGTTGTTTTGTCTTGTTGTACTATTTACAATAGCTTGCTGTTTGGTGTTGTTTTGCCTTGTTGTGTTATTTACAATAACTTGCTTTGCAGTGCTGTTTGGTATTGTTGTGCTATTTACAGCAACTTGCTCTTTAGTATTGCTTGGTTTTGGTGTAGTATTTGTAATAACTTGTCTTGTAGTGTTTTCTGGTTTTTTTGTGGTATTTATAATAACTTCTTGTGTAGTATTCTGTGGCTTTGCTGTAGTATTTACAGCAACTTGAGTTGCATAATCCTCTTGTTTTGTTGTAGTATTTATGGCAACTTGAGTTGCATAATCCTCTTGCTTTGTTGTAGTATTTTCAATAAGTTGATTTATGCTTCTTTCTATAAATACACTTTGGGTTGTATTACTCTTAGTTGTATTTACTGGTAAATTGTTTGATGAAACTTCTTTAGTAGTATTAAGTTCTTTTGTAACACTGAGGTCTTTCATAGTATTATTAAGTTCTTTCATAAAACTGACTTCTTGTGTAGTATTTATTTCTTTTGTAGTATCTACTGCTTTTGCAATGTTTGTTTCTTTTGTAGTGTCTATTTCTTTTGTATTATAGATTTCTTGTTGTGCAAAGTTATTTCTTGCTTGTAAGTTATTATTTGTATTTGTTGCGCCAATTATCACTGATGCCATAAACATAACAATTATTCCAAGCCATGTCCATGATTTTTTGTATAATTCTGGCTTTCTAAAAATCATATAAATAATTGATGCTATTGTGACACCTAGAATTATTGAACTAATTACGTAGCCTAATGCAATACAACCAAGTAAGAAAACTAAAAGACAAACCACTATAAACCATAAAATGACATGAATAAGCTTATTCATCAAATCACCTCTAATACCAAATGAATGCTAATATTATACAATATTAGAATCAATTTAACAACAAAATATAACTAATATTTGTTCTTATACTTATCTTTAAACGGAAAAACTATAAAAGCTCTACTTGTTGAAAATGTGCTATACTAAAAACAAATATATTCTTGATTAATTAAAGATTTAATAATTGATTAATTTATATTGTATGAAGGAGACAATAAGGTGAAAGCAGTAATATTTGATTTATTTGAGACATTAATAACAGAGTGGGGTAAACCTAAATATACCACTTATTGATCTTTTATCTACCCTAAAGAGAAAAGGGTTTGATATAGGGCTTATTAGCAACTGTTCTGACGAAGAAATACAAGGATTGAAAGATTGTGCTTTATATCCATTTTTCGATGCTATCGTGCTGTCATGCGATGTTGGTTTTGTGAAACCTAATTTTGAGATTTATGATAAATGCCTAACATTATTGTCTAGAAAACCTTCAGAGTGTTTCAATGCATATTGACACTCTGAAAAAGTATGTTGATAGTTGTAAGTAAGGAAAAACTGCCAAATAAGATTCATGCTTAATATTATTTTTCAATAAACCGCCACAGGAATGCCTTGATATCTAATATCTTCTGGCATATCTAGCACTTTTATAATATTATGTGTGGACAAATCCACCCAAATCTCTACAATAGGCTCTCGTAAGTAAACTGAGGTGAGAATTCCCTTGCCTGTTGCATCCATTCCATCTTGCATAGTTGCTTTTGTGAGGATGACTTTATACAAATTGTGGTCATAATCAGCAGGAGATTCATGACCTTTTGTTAGTTTTACCCCGTTCATTGGGATTTCAGCTGCGAACCATTTAGTAGGCAGAACATAATTGATAAATTTTACATTATCATTAAAATCGTTGAGCTTTTTTGCAACTGTTTCATCAGATAATGCAAGCAATAAAGCCTCATTAATTTTTTCATCAGATAGCTTGCACAATGCTACATTGGCTGAATGCTCTGTATATGTGGCATATAGGCTATTAATTGTCAAAGTATTCAGTCCTTTTGAAATGATCAGTATAATCAAAATGGAAAGTAAGTATAGGAATATTAGTATAATGGCTTTTTTGTTTTTTTGTTTTGGCAGCTTTTGTAAAAATGATAGCTTGAATGGAAAAAACATAGAGGTACGTTTTTTAAAGTCAATATAAGATAAACCAAATTTGTGTTCGCATTCTGCTTCTTCGACTTTTGCAAGAAGGTAATAGAAAAAAATCATTGTGATAAATAGTAGTGCTACAATATAGCGTGGCCACAAAATTAAAAGTCCAAAACTGCACACGATAAAAGAAGCGTATTGTGGGTGCCTTGCAAGATTGTATATGCCACCTGTGACAATGCCTTTTTTTGTGAGCTTGTGATAATAGACCTGACATGCACCTGTGCAGAATGCCAGAAATCCTGTAATTGCTAAAATTATCCCTACGATTTCAAGAGAGTTAATGAGTAATGAAGAAGTTTCTCTAACTGCATGAGGGAGAAAAAATCTGTTAAGCCATGCTAAGATAGGAGAGTTATTTAAAAAATTAAGTATGGGTGCATAGATAGAATAGAAATACATTGCAAAAGGTCCTGCCATGTACAAAAATTCAAATGCGATTAAAAAGTAAAACGCAAATACCCCCCAAAACGAACCTCTTATTGCCTTATTCTGTTTGCTTACTTTCATGATTATCACTCCATAAATTTTTTATGTGGTTATGTTATCATAGAAACCTTTGAATATATTTTGAAAAAACTTTTTATTTCCAAGCAGATTCAAAGAAAAGTGTTGTATAATATCTTTATTTCTAAAAGGAATAAGAGGCGGTGGTATAAATGAGAGTTTTATTGGTGGAAGATGAACGCAAGCTTGCTGAGCCTGTAAAATATATTTTGGAGAAAAATAAATATGTTGTGGATCTTGCAGAAGATGGCGTAACTGGTGAATATATGGCTGAAACAGGTATTTATGATGTGATTATACTAGATAGGATTCTTCCAGGCAAAGAAGGAGTTCAAGTGCTTAAAACTCTGCGTTCTAATCATGTTGAAACTCCTGTGATCCTTGTGACAGCAAAAGATGCTGTATCTGATAAAATTGACGGTTTGAGTGCAGGTGCGGACGACTACCTCATCAAGCCTTTTTCAAATGATGAGCTGCTTGCCAGAGTGAATGCATTGACAAGGCGTTTTAAAAATATCATCGTAAATCAACCTTTGCGATTATCATCATTACAATCAGACAATAAGAGATGTGAAGCTTATGTTTTTGGTGAAACAATAAAACTATCAGCACAAGAGTCGCAGCTTTTAGAATATCTTATGTGTAATCCAGGTCAGGTTTTAACAAAAGAACAGCTTTTTAATAAAGTTTGGGGTTTTGAAAGTGATACAGAATTAAATGCTGTAGAACTTTATGTATTTTATCTTAGAAAAAAGATTGATTTTAAGAAATGCAACACAGTACTCGAAACAATAAGAGGTGTTGGATATTGTCTCAAGGAGCTCCAAGATGGATAAGCTAAGAATAAGATTTATCACATTCAATATGATCATCATAAGTACCATAGTAACATTTATTGCTGCACTTATTTATTTGGGTTCCCCTTCACAAATCCCCATTATGCGGCTATTGATCATAATTGTCATAATGCTTGGGCTTGTGTGGATAGGCAGCTTTTTATTGTCAAAAATAGCTATGAAACCTATTCAAGCATCTTGGCAGCGTCAGCTTGATTTTACAGCTGATGCATCTCATGAACTGCGTACCCCTTTAGCTGTGATGCGTACCAATGTGGAGCTTGTTATGGATAATCCAGATGAAACTGTTGATAGTCAAATGAAATGGCTTAACAACATTCATACCGAAACCATTCGTATGACAAGGCTTGTGGATGATTTACTTATCTTATCAAGAGGAGATGCAGGTGCAAAGACTCTTGAATACTCATATTTTTCACTTAATTCAGTTGCAGAAGAAGCTATCACACTATTTGAAACGGCCGCCAATGAAAAACAGATTGTTATGCAGGTTATATCAGATAACAAAATACAGTTTTTAGGCGATTATTCACGAATCAAACAATTGTTATGCATACTCATTGATAATGCAATTAAATACATGGGCAGATCAGGAAATATCAATATAACTTTATCCAAAAGAGATAAGACAGTTCAAATGGATGTTTGGGATACTGGCATAGGCATTGCTTCTGAACACTTATCAAAAATTTTTAACCGTTTTTACAGAAAAGGAAGTGAAAAACAGGCTATAGATGGATTTGGATTAGGACTTTCTATTGCTAAATGGATTGTTCTAGAGCATGGAGGCATCATACGTGCTGAAAGTACTATTGGAGAAGGTACACACTTTATTATATATTTTCCTCTAAGTGGGGAATGAAATACTTAAATTAACCACCCATCAATCACAAAATTGATAGGTGGCTGTTTATTTAATAAGTTAAGCTCCAATTAATCTAAATCCTTCTTGCAATGGATCATCTGGGTCTAAAACTATATTGTTAAAGCCTGTTATATAGGCTGTACCTGATACCTCTGTAATGACAGCATCGTATTCTCCTTCTTTTAAGTGGCTTATAACCTTTGATTCCATAGGAGTGTCGATGATGCTCTTGTTTATTAAAATATCATCATCCTTCATAATACCTTTATGGACAAGGAGGGCTGTTCTTCCGCCTGTTCCTGTTCCAGTGGGGCTTCTATCTATTTGACCTTCTGCAAAAATGCATATATTGTTTGATATAAGTTTATTTTCAATCCTCTCAATAGGTCCAGTTAATATAGTTCCATATAGCCAATTTATGCCTGGCTCTGTAGGATGTATGAATTCATATTCTGACATAGCTTTTTCCTTTATCTCCATACCCATTTTAACAAGCTCTTCAGAATATTTAGGTTCTATTTTAAGGTTTACTTTTTCAGCATCTATATATACATAAAATGCGCCACAATATACAATATCGCATGTTACATCTTTATTTAAGCTATCGATATGTAGAGTGATATCTGATTTATACACAAAACATGGTACATTTTGAAAGCGCACTCTAAGCACTTTATGATCTTTAACATCTGCATAAGCAGTTATCCTTCCTGCTGGAGAATCGATTTTTAATATGTTTTCCCCTTCTTTATGGTTTACCATTCCAGTTTCAATGGCAACTTTTGTAACACCAATTATGCCATGACCACACATGGAGCTTAAGCCTTCATTATGGGTAAATAGTACGCCAAAATCTCCATCTTTAGTCGTTGCTTGCGTTATAATACACCCATACATTCCAGAATGACCTCTAGGTTCAAACATAAGCATCTTCCTTAAGCCATCATAATGCTTATTGACATAGTCTCTTTTTTCAAGGATGGTATCTCCTAAAATCTGCGGAAATCCTGAGGTTATGATCCTTAGTGGTTCACCAGCTGTATGGGCATCAATGCATGTTATATAGTTTTTAAAATTCATCATTTTAAAATCCTCCCTATAAACGTTTTTGTTTAAATGATATCATCATCAAGAAAAACAATCTAGTTAGAAATTATTTTGGTGTTTTATTTAATGATAAATCGTTTATATAAATTCCACAGATATATTTGTTTTCGTAAAATTTTAAAATTTCTGATGCACTACCTATTGCCACAACCCCATAGGTTTTTACTCCATTTTTATTTACGTAGTCTAGTATAGATTTATAATAATCACTATCTAAATTGTTTCCTAAAGCTTTTAAAGCCTTTAAAAAATCTTCATTATCTATTTGAAAATTTAAGAGGGATTTAAAATGTGATTCATATAGCTCACCTGTAGCTTTATTATTTTTTCTCATTTCTTCACTTAATTCAAAATTTGGATAAATTGTATTTATATTTTCATAGAATATTCCACTGCCTGCAGTTTCGAATCCAATTAATGGTATTTTTTGAATATCTTCTTCTGAATTTCTAATGCCTGCCCAAGCAAAATATATATTTTTGTTATTGTTAAATATATCAGAAAGTTCGCTCATAGATAAGTCATAATCGAAGGAGATATACGCCTTTACATTTATATAATCTGGCAAGCCTTTTAAATATTCTTTCATTTTATCCATATCAGTAGGAAAAGAATAAAATGGCATGGTTCCTCTTGTAAAAATATTTATAGATGGGTATGCCCAAAAACTATATGGGGAAGATATCTTTCCTTTTGAAATCGTAAATGGAATATATTCTCTTGTGCCCGTTAGCATATTGTTTCTGATTAAGGTAAAATTATAATCTCCAACTCCTGTATTTTCAATAGCTATATTTCCTCCATTTAAAAGCCCTGGAAAATGAAGTTCGTTAATTACATCTAAGCATACATCAATATCATAGGAATAATCAGAGTAAGTTCTCTTCATAGGATTATAAAATGTTTGATTTAGCAATGGTTTTGAGAATATATTATATGTAGTTAAGAGTAAAATTACTAATACCACTGCAATAAAAACTAAAGATGAACTTCTTTTTCTAATAGATTTCTTTATGTTTTTTAATTCCTCTTCTCCTTCTTTATCTATGGGGATATCTAAATCTAGTTGAGATTGTTCGTTTAAATAATCGTTTATAATTGAATTTTTTTCAATTTCATCTTCTACATATTTTATTTCCTCTTCACTTGCTGTTTTGTTTTTATATTTTTCAAAAATATCTTTAAAATTCATAATGAAAATCCTCCAATACTTTTTTTAGTTTAAGCCTTGCTCTAAAAAGCATGGTCTTTGCATTGCTATTTGAAATCTTCATTAATTTACTTATTTCAATAAGAGGAAGGTTTCCAAAATAATGCAATGTTAAAACCTCTCTATAATTTAAAGGTAGGGACATTATGCTTTTATGGAGTATATCATTTTTCTCCTTAACCTCTAAATTTGACTCAATACTATCTTCATATATATTGTCTTTTGTTTTTAAAAAGCTTGCTCGTTTTCTTTCTCTTCTTAAATTATCTATCCATAGGTTCTTACATACAGCCAAAATCCAATATTTAAAATAAAGCTTATCTTCATCTAAAGAAAGTATTGCTTTTTCGAAGGCTTCACTTACAATATCTTCTGCAATATGTTTATTTTGACATAATGAAAGAGTGTAAATATATGCAGTGTGATAATATTTTTTATAGAGAGCTTCTAATATATCAGGTTGCATTTTACTCCCCCTTTCATCTTATAAACGTTTTTGTATGCAAAAGGTTACATAAATTAAAAAATTTAATTTCCAATATTATAGATAAAATATAAAGCATTGATAAAGTCTTTTGTATGTATTTTTATGAAAATTAATGTTAAAATTATAAAAAAATCATCCTGGAAAACTTAGTTGGAGGTTTACAGCTTTGATTACATTAAAACGATTAAATGAAATTGAGATCTTTAAATCAGTTAAAAGCGATACGCTTAAATATGTATTGGAAAGCTCTAAGATAATTGAATTAACAAAAGGAGAGCATATTTTTAGAGATAAAGAAGAGATTTCAAATGTTTATTTTTTGATAGAAGGAAAAATATCCATTTACAAGATAAGCGATAATGGTCAGAAAAGGGTCATTTTTATTTTAGATAAAGGTAAGCTTTTAAATGAATTTTCAATAGAAAATACCACTGCTTCAGCAAATGGAGAAGCTTTTGAAGATAGCATCATTTTATCAATAAATAAAAATGATCTTTTAGAATTTATGAAGATAGATTTTGAATTTATGAAAAATATAGTATCAGCTTTATCCATAAAGGTGAGAAGAATGTATAGGCAATTAAAAAATGCAACTGCTACTATAAAGGTTGAAAAGAGAATTGCAGCTAAGTTATGGAAACTGTGCAGAGATTATGGAGTTCCTATAGGGGAAGGTGCTGCTTTAATCAATTTAGATATAAGCAATACTTATTTAGCAAACCTCTTAGGCGTTCAGAGGGAAACTGTATCAAGATCATTGAAGATACTTACTGAGTTAAAATTGATTAGGTGTAAAAATAAACAGATAATAGTTTTAGATCCAGAAAAATTATCTAATTATTTTAAATCAATGTAATTTTAAAGATAATATTAAAATAAGGGGCGTGTTGTACAAATTTTAAAACATTTGATAAAGACTAAAAAATCAATGTTTATACCAGTAAGATTTGGAACACGCCATTAAACTAAATAAGAAATATTTATCTTTGGTTTATTGGTTTAGTTACACTAAAAGGAATGTCGATATGACTTTAAATGAATATCGCTTGGCAATATATATTCGATATCCATATATAATGATATCGGTAATTTTAGTTTAGCATATATTGAAATTCATTTCAATATAATTGTAGATCATTGATAAAAATGCTATAGTTGATTATATTTATACAAAGGTGGTGAAAATTGTGTGGGTTATTACACGGTTAAAGATAGGGAACAATAGACCTTTTTTTTCTGTAGGTCCAATGGAGCTGCTTGAAAAGATTGATAGTTACACTTCTATAAAAAAAGCAACAGAAGCAATGGGCTTATCATACACAAAGGCTCTTAGAATAATCCGGACAATGGAAGAAGAGCTTGGTTTTGCCGTTGTTATTTCTGAAAAGGGAGGCAGCAGTCATGGTATGACTAGGTTGACTGAAAAAGGCAAACAAGTCCTTGAAGCTTTTCAGGAAATATATAACGATGTATCTTCATATGCAGAAAAGCTTGTTGCAGAAAAGTTTAATTTTTAAATATTTCGTAAATGAACTTTTCTATCTTATAATAGATAATCTCTTTATTTTCATTTGTCATCGTAAAGAGTTGTCCGTTTGAAGTTATTATATTTTCAAGATTTTGATGAAGCTGCATGTATCTTCCTTCAAGATTAAGCATGTTTGATGTATGTGATAAATTATCTTTAGACTTCATAACTCCAATGCAAGGCTTTCCGCATGATAATATATCATATAGATTTTCCATAAAAGAGGTTGAGGTAAGTTCAATTCCACCAATTTCATCGAGTAAAATGAGTTTAGAAGTGGGTTTTTGAGAATTTGCCTTGATCTTAGCTATTGTTTTTTCTAAAACTGATATATTCATGTTTCCATTTATTAAAAAAACTCCATTCATCTTATCAGTATATGGTGTTTCCAAAGGAAGGAAAGGATCTTCTATAATTACAGATCTGTAACCGATAGTTTTTCCATTTTGAATGAGTCTTTGAGTTATAGTGCCTGTGACCATAGAAGAATGCTTAGCTAAAATTTTAAGCAGCATGCTTGATTTTCCTATGCGTTTTTCTCCTTGCAAAAATAAATGCATATTGAAACCTCCTTTAAATGTTATATGTCGCTGTTTCTCTTATATGGAATAATTATATTAATAATCTAGAAAATTGTCTAATTATTTTGAGTTAGTATCATATAGATATTTGTAGATATTTAATTGAGGAGAGATAAATTTGGGTAATTTAGGTTTTTCTTATGTGGGATTCATTTATTTAGTTATGTTGATTGTCCCTAATTTAATTTGGACAAAAAATCAACCGCAAAAATATGAGTATAAAAATGAAAATAAAATTTTGCTCTTGCTAGAAAGAATAGGGCAAATATGTGTCACTTGTACCTCTTTAATTTTTTCAAATTTTAACATACATACTTGGACACTATGGAGCCTTTGGCTTGTGTTTTCTGCAATTTTAATGATTATGTATGAGCTTTGGTGGATTCATTATTTTAAAAGTAAAAAAAAACTTAAAGACTTTTATATCAGCTTTTTTGGTGTTCCAGTTGCAGGTGCAACACTACCTGTTGCTGCGTTCTTTTTGTTGGGTATTTATGGCAGAGTCATTTGGTTGGTGATTTCAGTTATCATTTTAGGGATTGGACATATTGGTATCCATTTGCAGCATTTGAGAGAAATTGAAAAAGAATTTTAAAATTTGGAGGATTTTGAATGAATTTTAAGCGATTAAAATATGAACTGTCTCAAATAAAAGATATCAAGCCAATTGGAAAAACCATTGAGATAAATGATGCATTATATCATGTAATGGGTATGATTTTAAATAAAGATAAAAATTTACAGCTTCTTATTCTTAAATACAATGATGAATACAGCGAAAATAATGATCAATTGAATGAATTGCCAAATACAAATCGTAGTGCTCACTATCAGAGGTCAATTGAAAGCTTTGCTGATTCTGTAGAAAAAGTTAAAATTGGAAACTTGGAATTTATAATTAAAGAAAGCAGTCAAGAGCAATGCAGATTTAAAGAACATTATATGACTATTCTATTTATAAGATTCCTGCTTTATGGCTGGAATACTGAAGATATTGATACATTAGATATAGATCATATGAAATTGATAACTCTTACTTTTAATGAGAATTTTTGTGAGATTCCTAACTTTAATAGTTTTATGCCTATTTGCTTTTCTATAAGACAAAATTTTGAGCAAAACCTTGTAGAATTGCCTTTAGATTTGAACATTGGCAGTGATTATCCAGATGAACTGCTTGTATATGGTAAAAATGATAACAAAAAGCATTTGATTTATATTAACCAGGTTTATCTCTGCGATATGTGGCTTGAGATGGAGAAAGTTTTTGATCATATGAAGATGAAAGAAATTTTTACTGATGAGGAATTAGAGCATAAAAAAACTGAGTTTGAAAATATTTTTTTAAAAGTTTGCCCTAAGGATATGTACTATCCTGTTGTTAAATATGAATGTGAAGATGAAATTTCTCTTGAATTTTATAGCAGAAAATGGTTAGATACTAAGCCTGTTTATAGCGACAATCTTATAGGTTTTATCATGAAATCAAATGAATCCATTGGTAAGCGTGGTTTGAAATTAAAAGAAGCACTTATTGAAGAGCCAGTAACTCATGATATATCAAAAATTGAAGTAGAATTGTTCTGTTATAACAAAATTTTAAAAGAATATGAGATTGTTATTTGATAATTATTTAAATGGTATTTTAAATTTAGTATACCAAATCTCTATATTTATAGGAGATGTAATTTCTATGATATACTTAAATATTCAAATGTCTATTGTTATAATGATATAGCGGCGCAACAAATGGCTAAATGAAAAGTTTAGCAACTTGTTGCTTTAATGCTCATTTTATTATGCTTTTTAAAATAAACTTAAACGCTTTACTTGACAATCCCGTTTAGCCTTGCTGTTTAAATATTTACAATATCAATAGCATTATTTCTTATTTTGTTTAAGATTTCAATAAATTTCTCTTTTTTGCTTGTATCAAATAGTTTGATAAAACTTGCAGGTTTATCAAAAGGAGCTTTTGTTAAATCAGATATATTGTCAATATAACCATTTTGCACGATATAATCTATGACTTTTTTAACAAAAACTATTTGTTTTTGATTTAATGATTCTTCTGTAATAAAAGTTGAAAAAGCTTCATTAGCTGCCTCTTGATCAAGCTTTGCAACCTTTCTAACTAAAAGACCAAATGGGGTATCCCCAAATGCTTTTTCATAATCTTCTTTTGAACCTAATTTATCTGTTAAAACATATTGAAGATTTTCATAATCTCCTAAACTCATAGGAATATTATTTCGTAGTTTATAAATGGCTGTGTTATCTTTATTTTTTTCTATATAGGAATTTACTTTTAGTTTATAGTCTTCAAAATTATAAGAAGCAGTATACGCAACTTCTCCTTCTTTAACAAAAGTTATTTCATCCTTTAAATCAGTATAAACAATTTTATTTAAATTTTCTTCAGTTATTAGCTTCACTAGATCTCTTAATTTTATTCTTACATCTTCAATAGCAAGTACATTGACATTTTTCCAAAACTCGTCATTTTGAATATCTTTAATTAATTGGATGTTTTCCTTAACTTTTGGAATGGTGGCTTTTTTCAATAGGCTTTCACAAATTTTTATTAAATTGCTTTTATATCTTTCTAAATTTTTATTTTTTTCTATAATGCTTATCATAATACCATATATTAAATTATCAAAGCTTTTCGCCTCTTCATCTTTTTCATCTAAAAATACAACCTTAGCTATATATTTAGTAAGGTTTAGTTTATCTATTTCTCCTAAAGCATTAAAAGAAGATATATCCTTATAACTATCTACATATTTTAAAACTGCTTTAACAGATATTAATTCTCTATTTAAAGAGTTTATTTGTGATACAACCTTTTTTACAAGCTCTTCTCTAAAATTCTCATAGGAATCTTCAAGATAATCTGCATGCTGCAGTAAAAAAATTAAACTTACACATTTTGAAAAGATGCTTTCAGTGAGTGAAATATTATCCTTTGCTTCTATACCTTCAGGGCTTATTCTAAAAAATTCAAAATTTCTAAGATAATCAAAGATATAAAAACAAGTCTTTGTGTTGCCATAAACCTCTATATTATCACATCTTCTTGTGCCTCTGCCTATCATTTGCCAAAATTTAATTTTAGAATATATCTTTTTAAAAAAGACAAGATTTAAAACTTCAGGTACATCTATTCCAGTGTCAAGCATATCTACAGAAATTGCAATTCGTGGATTGTTGTCTTTTACCTTAAAATTGTCAATAATATCATCTACATTAGAAATGCCATTAAAAACACATTGAGCTAAGAGTCCTTTATATTCAGGATATAAATTATTAAATCTTTCTTCTATAAA
>JAVBPQ010000129.1:0-18863 GCA_031549525.1 Clostridiaceae bacterium
CAAATAAGAACGATAATCCTGTACTGCAAGTACACCATTTAGGATATTTTAAACAAGATAGAACAGACAGACCTAGTAATTTAATAACACTATGTGAGAAATGCCATACGCCTAAAAACCACAAAGAAAATGGATTTTTAATCTTTTGTATATCGAAGTTTCCCACTTCAATGATTATCTTACTTATTGGAAGAAATTTTTTTAACTTATCTATAAATCGGATATGGCTATCTAACTTGTGTTTAATGGAAGGAGCTAAAAAGTCATCACAGCGTTTTCTATTATTAAATCTTGCTTTTCTGTAGCGCAGTCTGCTCCTTCTCATTTTCCTATATATTGATCTCTCTTTGATTTTCTCTGACATGTTTTTTGAAAGATAAACTTCACCACAAATTAATTCTTCTTTGTCAGATATGGCGGAAAAACCTATGTTAATATATCCACTATCAATACCTAACGTAATATCTTGGGTGTAGTTTTTGCAATCATATAATAATTGAATGACAAAAGGCTTGACACTTACAACTTTAGCTTTCTTTTCTTTTAGTAAAATTCTGACGTTTCCACACCTCTTGGTCGGCATAAGTGGATTTCCGTCTTTGTTTAGAACATATACCATTACTTAATTCCTTTCAAATAATTTTAAATTATAAAACGCTTCATAGAGAAAAATTCCTATGAAGGTAGGTCCACATCGCCAATGTTATACAAAGTTTTGAAGTAGCAACACTTCTCCTACTCTTCAGAGATTTTTAATCACTACCCTTAGAGCTACGGACTTGTGGAGCATCCATAGGTAACTATACATTTTTGTATAACGTAGTCTTTAAGACTGAGGCTATTCAACCGAACTTAATATAATATCAAGCTCCCACTTCTACAAGTGGCGAGTAGTTGACAAACCTTTTTAAATTTCTATAAATTTTCTTCTGTCATAATTTTATTAATAGGATTTCCTGGAGCCACCATAGGAAATACCTTTTCATCCTCCTCAATTAAACAATCAATTACCACAGGCTCTTTAAGTTCATACGCTTCCCTTAATATATTTTCTAAAGAAGATCTTTCATTTATCCTATACCCTTTTGCTCCATAAGCTTCAGCAAGTTTTACAAAATCTGTCTTTCTATTTAAAATGCTGTTTGAAGTCCTTCCTTCATAGAAAATGTTCTGCCACTGCTTCACCATTCCTAGTGAATTATTGTTTAAAATAATGATGACTATAGGTAGATTATTTGAGACTATTGTAGCAAGCTCGTTACAATTCATACCAAAGCTTCCATCTCCAGAAATTATAACCACCCTACTTCTTGGATTTCCAACCTGTACACCAATAGATGCTCCAACTCCATATCCCATAGTACCAAGACCTAAAGAGCTTATAAAGCTACGAGGATTATTGAATTTATATAATTGAGCTGTCCACATCTGATGTTGCCCTACATCTGTACAGATTATAGCTTCTCCTTTTGTGATCTCATAAAGTTTTTTAAAAAAATAATCCGGCTTTATATTATGGTCATCATGATGAATTACTCCTTTATTTAAATTTTTCATCTTATTTAACAAATCTTCATTTTCTTTTTTATCTACAAGGGATATAAGCTTTTCAAGAACCCATTTAATATCCCCAATAACTGATGAAAAGGTCTTTACATTTTTATCTATCTCAGCTTCATCTATGTCTATATGAAGTATTTTAATTTTTGTTTCAAAATGCTTTGCATTTCCTATTACTCTATCTGAAAATCTCGTTCCTATAGCTATTAGAAGATCGCTTTCAAGAGCTAAAAGATTGGATGTTTTTGTTCCATGCATCCCTATCATTCCAGTGTATAGCCTATGATCTGTTGGAAATCCTCCAATTCCCATAGTAGATGTTGCTACAGGAGCATTTATTTTTTCGGAAAATTCAATGAGCAAACTAGATGCATTAGAAGAAATAACTCCTCCACCAGCAAAAATCATTGGATTTTTGCTATTATTGATTAAATAAGCGGCATTTTTTACAGAAGTCATATTAAAAAAAACATCTTCTTTTTTTAGTTCACATCTTTTATAAAAAGCTCTTTCAGAGGTTATATCTTTTGGAATATCTATTAAAACTGGTCCTTGCCTTCCTGATTTTGCAATAAAAAAAGCTTTCCTTACTATATCAGCTAGATCTTTAACATCCTTGACTATAAAATTATGCTTTGTTATTGGCATTGTAATTCCTGTTATATCAACTTCTTGAAAGCTATCTTTGCCAAGAAGGGCTAGTGCCACATTTCCAGTTATTGCAACCATGGGAACTGAATCCATATAAGCTGTAGCAATTCCTGTTACTAAATTTGTAGCCCCAGGTCCTGATGTTGCGAGGCAAACTCCAACTTTGCCTGTTGATCTTGCATAGCCATCTGCAGCATGGGCTGCTCCTTGCTCGTGAGAAACTAAGATATGCCTTATTTTATCTGAATATTTATAAATTTCATCATAAATATTTAAAACTGTTCCTCCAGGATAACCAAATATAGTATCTACATTCTGTTCAAGCAAGCACTCCATTAAAATCTCAGCACCATTTAATATCATATAATCCCACCTTTACTTTAATATTGCACCTTTACTTGCTGAAGTGACTAGTTTTGCATATCTTGATAAATAGCCTTCTCTGATTTTACAAGGAAGAGGTATAAATTCTTTTAATCTATTGTTTATTTCATCTTCTTGCACCATAAGTTCAAGATTGCCATTTTCTATATCGATTTTAATCCTATCTCCTTCCCTTACAATGCCAATTATTCCTCCTTCTGAAGCTTCAGGAGATATATGTCCAATAGCAGCTCCTCTTGTAGCACCACTAAACCTACCATCAGTTATGAGGGCAACATCTTTATCAAGCTCCATTCCAAATAAAGCAGATGTAGGTGATAGCATCTCTCTCATGCCAGGGCCTCCCTTTGGTCCTTCATATCTTATTACAATGACATCACCTTTATTTATCTTTTTATTCATTATGGCAGAAACAGCGTCCTCCTCAGAATTAAATACTCTAGCAGCACCTTCATGTGAAAGCATGCTTTTATCTACTGCAGATTTTTTTACAACAGCACCATCTTTTGCTAAATTCCCTTTTAAAACTGCTATTCCACCAGTTTCACTATAAGGGTTTGTTATGTCTCTTATGACATTGTTATCAAGGACTTTAGCATTTTTAATGTTTTCTCCTATGGATTTTCCTGTGGAAGTCATACATTCTAAATTCAATAGATCTAATTTAGAGAGCTCCTTTTCAACAGCTAAAACTCCACCTGCATAATAAAGATCATGTACATAATGGTCTCCAGCAGGGCTCAATTTGCATAAATTTGGAGTCTTTAAACTTATTTCATTTACAACATTTAAATCAAAATCTACTTTTGCTTCATTTGCAATAGCAGTTAGATGAAGGATACTATTTGTTGAACACCCAAGAGCCATATCCACTGTTAATGCATTTATTATAGATCTTTTATTTACTATATCCCTAGGCTTAATATCCTTCTCTAAAAGCTCCATTATTTTCATGCCAGAATTCTTAGAAAGCCTAATCCTCTCAGAATAAACAGCAGGTATAGTGCCATTACCAGGAAGGGCAATACCTAAAGCTTCAGCTAAACAGTTCATGGAATTTGCTGTAAACATTCCAGAACAAGAACCACAAGTTGGACACACTTTTTCTTCTATATCACATAATTCCTCATATGTAATATTTCCTGAAGCATATGCCCCTACTTTTTCAAAAATTATTGAAAGTCCAACATCGTTTCCGCAAAATTTTCCAGGAAGCATAGGACCTCCACTTATTAAAATGCTAGGAATATTAACCCTTAAAGCTCCCATAATCATACCTGGAACAATTTTATCGCAATTTGGTATAAGAACAAGGGCATCAAATCCATGAGCTATAGCCATACATTCAATAGAATCTGCAATCAATTCCCTAGTTGCAAGAGAATAATTCATACCAACATGTCCCATGGCTATACCATCGCAAACTCCAATGGAAGGAAAGACAAGAGGAGTTCCATGGGACATTAAAACTCCTGTTTTAACTGCTTCAGTTATCTTATCTAAATTAACATGTCCTGGTATGATATCATTTTGAGAATTAACAATTCCAATAAGAGGTCTTCTAAGCTCTTCATCTGTAAGACCAGATGCTTTAAAAAGAGATCTGTGAGGTGCTCTTTCTGCACCAGTTTTTACCCTATCGCTGATCATATTCGTCTCCTTAAAATAAAAAATTAGTTTTCTAAAAGAATTTGCTCATTTATCTCAGTATTATCAGAGTATATATTCTTATTTCCTCGCTGTATTCCACTTATCCCAGTTCTAACCATTTCCTCTATTCTAAATTCCTTCATCATATCAATAAGAGCTGAGATTTTTTCTTCATCTCCTGTTAATTCAATAGTCATAGTATCCTTTGAAATGTCGATTACTCTAGCTCGAAATACATCCACTATTCCATTTATTATGGACCTTTTGTCAGGTTCAGCATGAACCTTTATCAATACAAGCTCTCTAAATACAGATTTTATAGGATCAAGCTCTGTAATGCTCTTTACATCATAAAGCTTCCTTAGCTGTTTTATCATTTGATTTGTGATTTCATCATTATCTATCAAGGATACAGTTATTCTAGAAAACTCCTCATCTTCAGTTTTTCCAACTGAAAGTCCATCAATGTTAAAGCAACGCCTTGAAAATAGCCCTGAAATCCTTGTTAAAACTCCAAAGTTATTTTTTACTAAAATAGAAATAATATGTTTTCTCATAAAAACCTCCATTTCCAAAAATTAATATATTAAACAAGTTGTATTTGATTTTATAAGTAAAGAACAAGATGATAAGCTATTTGAAATTAAGAATTTTTACTTAACTAAAGATTTAAACCTGATAATTTGAGAAAAATAGATGCATAAATGCATATTTATTTTTGTATAAAAAAATTCCATCCTCAATGACATAGATCATAAGAATGGAATTATATAATAATTTCCTCTTTAAACATATCACCAGGTTCCAACAAACCTTTGCCAATAACGGAGCTTACCGGAAATCGCCTACTCATTTCGGGATTCTGTTCAAGAGTGATACTCATCTAATAAAAGCACTGATTTGCAGCAACCATCAGCTCTCTGAAGCTTTTTCTTTTAGATAACAATCTCTATCAACACATTTAATTAATTTCTATTTATGTTACTACAGTAATAAGATCTTGTCAAGATTAAAATATTTATTTTTGAAATAAAGATGCTTATATAAAATTAGGACCCTTTAATGAGGATCCAAACTTTTTTAAATTTTTGTTATTTTGATGTAGAAGTTGATGTTGAGGTCGAAGTAGATCTAGAGCTTGAGGTTGACGTCGAAGTAGAGATAGAAGTTGAAGCTGAAGTTGACATTGAAGATGAAGCAGAAGTGTTTCTGGAAGTTGATGTTGCAGAGTTAGATGTTACAGTTGATTTTGATGATGATGTTACTTTTTTAAGGTTATTTATCTCCTCTTTAGTCAATTGAATCTCCTTTGTAGCTGATTGTTTTAACTCTGCGCTAGTTGCTTTCTTATTTACTACTCCAACAGATAAAGAGCTATTTGCTGATATCTTTGTAATTTTATCTACCAATGTAAATTTTACTGTATAAAGTCCAGATGCTGCACTCTTTGGATCTATCTTAGAAATGGTTTTTCCATAAGGGTCAGTGATCTTTACCTTTACACTATTTTTACAGGCTAAAGCATTCTTTGCACTTCCGCCATCCTCTTTATCCCAAGCCTCTTTTAATTGATTTAAAGCACGCTTTGTATCAAATACAGAGCTATTTCTATATAATTTTATATTTTTACTAGAATCCTTTACCTTTAAGTGAGGAGCTTCATTCTTAGGTTTTGGTTTAGACTTTGAGTCACTATCCTTTACCATAGAATTGGTCTTAGTGTTTTGTTTTTCTTTACTTGTAATATTAGCTCCATGTATAAATTTTGCAGAAGAAAATATTAAACTTGTACACATAATTAAAGAAACGAGTTTTTTATTAACCATCTTCTATTATCTCCCTTTTAAATTATTTTGTAGAAAAATATCTATAAATCTCTATTTGATGATTATAAGTATTATAGTTTATTAGATATAATTTATCAAGAATAATATGCTATTTAAGTAATTTTATGGCTAAAATATAAAGTTTAAGTAATACTAAAAAAAGCTGTCATAATAACAGCTTTTAAAAATTTAGACAGAACTTATCATTTCTATTGCATATAATGGTAAATTAAGGAACCAATCATCCTTTTTATAGTCTGATATAGAAGCTCTAATACAAATATGTGGATTATATCTGTATTTATATACCTTTAAGATCTTTGATTGAAGGTTTCGTTCAGCTTTTACTTGGACTGGAATGATATCTTTTCCGGTATCCAATAAAAGATCTATTTCACCTATCCCTTTAACATTTGTCCAAAAATATAAATCTATGCTTTTAAATGTTTTAAGCTGTTGCAGTACATATTGTTCTGTAAGTGCACCTTTAAATTCTTTGAACACATCATTACCATGAAGTAAAATATTTTTCCTTAAATTAAGCATACAAGAAAGCAGACCTATATCTAAAAGAAACAACTTAAACGCCTTTAAATCCTCATAAGATTTTAAAGGAGCGTTTGGAGATGTTACTCTATGAACCTTATGAACAAGACCACAGTCAGTTAGCCATAAAATGGCATCTTTGTATTCTTTAGCACGAGCACCTTTTTTAATTAAGCCATATATGAATTTCTTATTTTCCTTTAGAAGCTGCTTAGGAATGCTATTCCAAAGCATGTGTATCTTTGGCACGATTTCGCTAGGAGCATATTTTGAAAAATCCTGTTTACAGATTGAAAGAATATTCTCTTGTATTTTTCTAACTCTATTAAAATTTTTATTTTGCAAAAAATTTAAAATAGCTTCTGGCATACCCCCAACATAGTAATATTGTTTTAATAAATCAATATAATCTTGTTTAAGAGTTGCAACCATAGAATAATCACCTTCTTTTAAAAAATTATAAAGCTGTGATTTTCCTAATGCTATCATAAATTCTGAGAAGGATAAGGGATATAAATCTAAAATTTCAACCTCTTTTTCAAAGAAAGAGGTATCTTTATATAAAACCATGCTAAGGGGTGAACCTGCACAGATGATATTATACTGAGGAGTATTTTCATTAAAATATTTTAATAATGCTAGAAATTTAGGAGCTTCTTGTATCTCATCAAAGATAATTATGGTATTTAAAGGCTCTATTTTATATCCTATATATAATTCTAAACCAGCGACAATTTTTTCAATATTTAGATTATAAGAAAATAACTCCTGCATATAGCTATTATTATCAAAGTTTATATAAATACAGTTTTTATAAGCCTTTGTACCAAACTCCTTTATTAACCAAGTTTTACCAACCCGTCTCGCACCACGAATAATCAGTGGCTTTTTATCTTTCTTTTTTTGCCATCTATATAGATATTCAATGTCTGTACGATACATATACACCACCTCACAGTTAGTTTTATTCACTATATTACATCATTTTTACAAAAAAATAAATCACTTTTTATAGTTTTATATATAATAAATAAAAAAATGATTAAAAATTAAAAAGATATTCCAAGTATAAATTTGACTAATATTAGAATTAACATTATGATAAATATATACTATAATACACATATACAATATATAAAAATAAATAGGGGAGGATATCTATGTTTAAAAAATTAGTTTCCTTAACTTGTGTTTTTGCTTTAGCTTTTAGTTCCTTGATGGTTTCTGCAAATGCTGCTTCCCCGAAAGCTGCTTCATTAAATTCGAATGATGTTTTATCTGCAAACGATTTTGGTTTAAAGCTCTACAATAGCTTATACGACAATAACAACAACGTGTTTATGTCTCCTGTAAGCGTATATCTTGCTCTTTCTATGGTAACAAATGGCGCTGCAGGTAACACTCAAAAACAACTTCTCTCATCCCTTAAAAATAACTCTATAGCCTCTTTAAATAACTTTAATAAGAGCATGCAAAGCTACATAGTTAATAACCGCCCAAATACCCAGATAAGCATTGCTAATTCAATATGGATAAGGGATAACTTTTATAATTCAGTAAACAACAAGTTTTTAAACACAAATAAGAATTACTACAATTCTAAAATTGCAGCTTTAAATTTTAGCAATAAAAGTGCAGTGGATACCATAAATAAGTGGGTAAGCGATAATACTAAAGGTTTGATACCTAAAGCTATAGATAAACAAATAGCTCAAGATGTCATGATGTATCTTGTAAACACAGTGTATTTTAAAGCAGATTGGCAGCTTCAATTTAATAAAGGAAATACAATAAAAAGTGATTTCACAACACCTAAGGGTACAGTTAAAGTTGACATGATGAACAATAAAAAATCATTTAATTACCTTGAAAATAATCAATTGCAGATGATAAGCCTTCCATACAAAGATGGAAAAACTTCTATGCTGGTTATACTTCCAAAGGGTAATTTAAATTCTATAAAAAATAGCTTAACAGCTAAGAATATAAATAGCTGGATAAAGTCCATGCAATATGAACAAGTTCAGCTATCACTTCCAAAAGTAAATGCTCAATACAAAACAGGTTTAAAGCCTGCGCTTGAATCTTTAGGAATTAAGGACATGTTTAGTTTGACTGCAGCTAACTTTAGCAATATGGCTTCTAAAAAGCTCTATGCAAGCGATGCTCAACATAGCACAGTATTAAAAATAGATGAACTTGGAACAGAAGCTGCGGCTGTAACCAGTGTTGAAATGTCACTTACATCTATGCCATTAAATCCTCCTAAAGTTATGAATGTAAATAAACCATTCTTTACAGCTATATATGATAATACAACAGGTTTGATACTGTTTGCAGGCTCCATCACAAATCCTCAATAGCTTAGATTAAAAAAGATCCCATGCATTTTATGGGATCTTTTTTAATCCTATTTTTGATATAAAATTGAATATTTAGGAAATTCAGATTGACAATGAAACTATTTATCAATAATCTCTAAGTATATTATATTGAGGAGGGAATGTTATGAAAGTCAGGTTTAAATCATGTGTTGTCATTCTATTAATTTTTATGAGCATTTTAGTCATGTCAAATCATATTATAGCTAAATCCACAAAAACTCCTGAATTAAAACATGGAATTAATCTCGGAGGAATGCTTGATTCACCTTGGGGTGAAGGCACAATGGAAGGAAATGATAATTATAATCTTTTTAAAGATGAATATGTAAAAATGATTAAAGATAGCGGCTTTGATTTTGTTAGGTTTCCTGTTGTATTCTCAGTGTATGCTGATATAGAAGCACCTTACAAGATAGATGAAGAGCTATTTGATAGAACTGACCATATCATCGATCTTTTTCTAAAAAATAATATAGCTGTTATATTGGATGTCCATAATTATAATGAACTTTATAATAGTGTTGCAGAAGGAAGAGACCCCCGTTATAATCCAATGCGTGATCCAAATAGCAATGAGTATGATACATCTGTTGCAAGTGAAATTGATGCAACTTTACTTCTTAGAATAAATAGAAGAATTGACCCAGTAAAGGAAAAAGAGAGATTTAAAAGCATCTGGTCTCAGATAGCAAATCACTATAAAAGCTACCCAATGACACTCTTATTTGAATTTATGAATGAACCTGGAACTAAATTTGCTTTATATAATGAACTTATTAAAGAGACTATACCAGTAATACGAAATACTGGATCAAATAATAAAAATAGAGATATAGTGATAAGCCCAGCATGGTATGGCGCAGAAGGGCCATTATTAAAATATCTAGAGATTCCAAAGAATGATAAACATATAATTGGAACATTTCATATGTATGAACCATTTTCTTTTACACATCAAGGATTTAATTGGACAGGCTTAGATCCTGATGCAAGATCTTCATGGAAAGAAACTGGGACAAATACAAAAGAGATAAAAAAAGTCATGAATGAAGCAAAAGCTTGGTCTAAAAAGACAGGGCTAAAGGTTTTAATGGGTGAATTTGGTACGAGCATGTATGCTGATATGGATTCAAGAGCAGCTTGGACAAATTATATAGCAAGGCTTGCTGAAAAAAATGGATTTGCATGGGCTTATTGGGATTTTTCCTCTGACGCTTTTGGGGTTTATGATAGAAATACCAAGACTTATAACTCAAAACTCTGCAAGGCTCTTTTTCCAAATAAATAAGAAATTAGTTTTACATAGGCTTATAAATAACATATAATTTAAGATAGTTAGAGAAAAATTAATTGAGAGGTACTAAATGCAGTTTAATAATATGTTATTGGTGTCTGACTTAGATGGTACTTTAATTGGACGCAATATGAAGGTTCCAAATATAAATATTCACGCAATACAGGAATTCACAAAAAAGGGTGGATTATTTGCTTGTGCAACTGGAAGAACTGAACTAAATGCTGTTCCCTTTATGGAGGGACTTCCTAAAGATAACCCATGGATATTATATAATGGTTCAGCTCTCTATGATTTTAATAAAAATGAATTCATTAAAAAAAATATTTTAGATGATGATCTTATAAGACCCTTAATAGATAAAGTGAGCAAGGAGCTTAATTTAAATATTCAAATATTTACAGGGGGAGCTTTTTATGTCTTAGAAGGAGAACACACTGATAATCTTTTGGAGCGTGAAAAACAAAATTATATAAAGACAACCCTTGAGAAGATTCCAAAGGGATGGTTTAAGGTTTTATTCCATGGTGATAATGCCCCATTAGATGAACTAACTTCTTTGATAGAAAGTTATTATAATGATAAGCTTCACTATATGAGAAGCAGCAGTGTCTATCTTGAAATAACACCTAAAGGAGTCAATAAAGGCTCTGCACTTTTAGATCTTAAAGAAATTCTTAAAGATAGGGTTCATACTGTAGCTACCATTGGAGATTTTGGAAATGATGTTGAGTTATTGCAATTAGGTGATATATCTGCAGCCCCTGAGAATGCACACCCTAGTGCAAAAAATGTAGCAAAATATATGGTTTGCGATGTAGATGAGGGAGCTGTGGCGGATTTTATAGGTTTAATTGAGAAACTTTAAATTTTAAAAGAGACCAATTAACACAGGTTTTTAATACAAAACTTAAGAGTCATACTTATAAATCTGACTCTTTATGCATATGAATGTATTTGTTCATATTTTAAGTAACAGCACAGGATAATATGGCTGATGTGAGAGTTTTAGAAATACCAAACATCACCACAAAGTGGAGGATGTTTATCTATATCTGTTATCAAAGGAGGATAGCAAAGTGAAAATAGCAATCAGATATCAATCTCGGGGTGGCAATACAAAAGCCGTCGCAGAAGTCATTGCTAATATAACAGGGGTCAAAGCTGAATCGATAGAGGTTCCGCTTAACGAGCCAGTTGACCTTTTGTTTATAGGTGGTGGTGTTTACGCATGGTATATTGATCGTGTATTGAAAGACTACTTAGAAACTCTTGAACCAAGTATCGTAAAATCTATAGCAGCATTCTCAACGGGTGGTGCTATGAGTGCTACTCGTAAAATTGCTGAAATTGCTCAAACAAAAAACATAACCGTCTGTGAAAAAGACTTATCTATAAAAATGGGTACACGCAATTATCATTTGTTTGGAGGAAGCGGCACTGTCACGTTGTCAGATAAACAACTAAGTTTAATTGATGGTTTTGTTAAATCGTTACAAAGATAATAAACAGTTGAGTAACTATAAAAAGAGGCTTTTCATCTTGTGATTTTATTTAATCCTTGATGTAAAAGCCTCATTTTTTTACTACTTATATTTTAGAAAATCCATTTACCCCACCATTTAAACGATCTTCTTTATGTTTAAACGCTTGAAAAAACTCAAATATCTTAAATCTAAACTTTATCTTCGAATCATCTCCTAAGACAAAAGCAAATTCATCCTCTGATAAAAATTTACTCATCCTATCCTCTGAAGTTGTTATAGCTATATTTCCTAAGGTTAAATCTATAAAGCAAAGAGGAGGAAACATAACGCACCACCAATTATCTCCTCTGCCTTCCCCTATCACTATTTTAAGCGCATTATATTTTCCAGGAGGGAGGGATATTGTTCCGTAAGATTTTAGAGGAAAGCTCTCTTCCTTTAAATATATTTTAACATCATAATCATATCCCCATTCTTCTATCGTTCTTCTTGCAATATGATCTAAATTCTCTTCTTCTTGAATTAAGATCTGCCTTGCCCCTTCAACTGATTCTACATTTTCCATAAACCCACTTAAGTAATTTATGACCTCGTCTTTTATAGCAATCTTTAAATTTTGGTCATATTCTTCATTTGAATTTGCAAGTATATGAAATCTTATAAGTTTTTCAGAAATAGATTTTTGCATTTCGGCCCTTGCATCTGCCATATTTATATAAAAATAAAATGATATTATAAATAATAAAATTATTATAACTAGCCTTTTCATCTCCATAACCTCCAAATAAGTTATTTAAAGTATGGACAAGTATTCTCATTTTATTCACCCTTTAAATTGAAACCTCCTTAAATATTTAAAATCATCATGTATAAATAAGGTCTCCATAGACAAACTAAAGTTAAAACCAAATAAGAGGTGATTTTTTTGAAAGAGATCGTAAGAAATGAAATAAAAAAAGATATTGATAACAACATAGCCTATATAAAGGATCTCATGAAAAACAACTCAGATATAGTGTATAGAGATATGATGTTTAAAGATACCAAATTGACGCTTATTTATATAGATGGAATGGCTGATAAGATTTTATTAAACGATTTTATCATATCTCCCCTTGTTAAACTTGAAAACAGCAAAGAAGATAAAAATATAGAAAGTTTTATAACAGCATCTGACTATAAGCCTATTTATGATCTTAAGCTCGGAATAGATTTGATGATGTCAGGGGATACTCTGCTTTTAGTAGATAAAAAACAAGAGGTATATATAATAGCATCAAGATCTTGGCCTGTACGAGGAGTATCAGAACCTAGAGGAGAAAGCGGCTTAAGAGGTCCTGTTGATGGTTTGACAGAGACGGTGAGATTTAATACAGCACTTGTGAGAAGAAGAATACGAGATACAAGGCTTGTTGTAGAGTCAAAATCCTTAGGCGTGAGATCAAAAACTGATTGCGCCATAATGTATATACAGGATATTGCAAACCCTGAGATTGTAAATGAAGTTAAAGACAGGTTAAATGCAATAGATATAGATGCAATACTAGATTCGGGATATGTTGAACAATTAATACAAGATAATAAATGGAGCATCTTCCCTCAGATACAGAGCACAGAAAAGCCTGATGTAATAGCTTCTGCTCTTTATGATGGAAGAATTACAATAATAGTAGATAATTCACCCTATGCTCTCATTGTTCCAGCTGTGTTTACAAATTTCTTTCAATGTGCTGATGATTACTATTTAAGCTTCCTTCAAGGTATATATTCTAGAATATTAAGATATCTATCTATATTTATAACCACCATGCTTCCAGGGCTTTATATCGCAATCACAACATATCACTCCTCCTTAATTCCAAGCAAACTTGCATATTCTATATCAAGAGCAAGGGAATCTGTGCCCTTTCCATCCTTAGTTGAAACCCTAATAATGGAAATAAGCCTTCAGCTTGTGATAGAAGCAATTCTAAGGACTCCTAAGGTCGTAGCAAGCACAATAGGTATTGTAGGAGGTTTAATAATAGGTCAGGCTGCAGTAACGGCTGGAATAGTAAGCCCATTTATGATAATAATAATATCCATAACCACGTTGACATCCTTAACAACGCCTAATATAACCTTAAATTCTACCTTTAGATATATAAGGCTCTGCATGATATTTGCAGCATATTTTATAGGATTATATGGCATACTCTTAGTCTTTGTATTTACACTGCTTCATATGTCAAATTTAAAGAGCTTTGGCATACCATATCTTGCTCCACTTAACACATTTAGAATTAGTGACTTTAAGCACTACATAATGAGAGCTCCTCTTTATACCATGAAGAGAAGACCTCAATTTATGAAAACTTTAGATAAATTTAGACAAAAATAGAGGTGGAAGATGGAACAAAAGCCATTTATTAAAAATTTTGGACTATTTACAACTTTGATATGCGCAACCATTGGCATGAACATCTTATACTTTCCTGTGAACATTTCAAAGAGCATGAACAACAATGGATGGTATGTTACCATCCTTTTAACCCTAGCTATTTACTTTTTTTGTTTTATAATATTTAAGCTATATGAAAAGTATGATATAAATTCAATAAATGAACTCTTTTCGGCATGTGTAGGTTCCTTTTTAAGTAAAATTTTAATACTGCTTTTAGGTGTATTTTCCATGATGTATGTAGGTATAGTGTTAAATAACTTCTCTAAGGTTATAAAGCTATATCTTTTTCCAAAATCTCCAGTCTCCTTTTTTATAATAACCATGGCAATACTCATATTTTATGGGATAAAAAATGACGTAAGGGGTATGGTGAGGTTTAACGAAGTCAGTTTTTTTATAATATTTATACCAATGGCTGTTGTATTTTCAATATGCCTTAACAAAGGGGATTATTCTAACCTGCTCCCTTTTAAGATAGAAAGCTTTAGCAACATATTAAAAGGGTTAAAGAGCAGCTTTTATATATTTACTGGAGTTGAGATATTATATCTATATCTTCCTTATGTATCTAATAAAAAGACAGCAGGTTCAGTTTTGAAAAAGAGCATATTGTTTATATGCATTTTTAACCTCATAATATATTTCTTATGCTTATTCGCCTTTGGAAGCAATCACATTAAAATACTCTTAAATCCCTCTCTTACTTTAATAAGGGTTGTGGATATACCTGGTAGCTTTTTAGAAAGATGGGAAGGTATTGTCATATCATTTTGGATATTTTATTGCTTTGCCTCTTGTGTTAATATGGCTTTCTTTACTAAAGAGATATTCATAAATACATTTAACATAAAAAAGAGTATAGCCTTATTTGTTATATTGATAGTAGTTGTCGTATTCAGCATAGGTGATGAAATTACAAGCTTTTTTACAAACTTTTATAATAATAACTTTTATATCTATCAGATCATATGTTACCTTTTAATCCCAATCATTTTAAGCATAATATTAAAGTTAAAAGAAAAGAAGGTGGCAGAAAGATGAGGAAAAAAGCAGTTCTTTTTATCGCTTTTTCTCTTCTTTTTTCAGGATGTTGGGATAAAGCTGAAATAGAAAATAAAAATATAGTATCTTTAATAGGCTATGATTTAAAAGAAGATAACTCCACAGAAAATAGACTTGAACTTATCTTGGTAACTCCTAAAATAGATAATGATGGTTCTGATATAATAATCTCTACAGAAGGAAAGACATTTAATGATTCCTTAGACAATATATCAAGAAAAAGTTCAAAAGAGGTATCCTTAGGGCAGGTTAAAATATTTCTCATGAGAAAAGAGCTGTTTAATGATAAAAATATAATATCAGAGCTATCAGATTCTCTCCTAAGGAATCCTAACATAAATAGAAATACTTATATGGTAGCTATAGATGGAGATGTAGATGATTTGGTTTCTAAAGAAAAAGGAGAAGATATTAAAAATTATATTTTAGGACTATTAAAAAATTATACATCAAATTCTGAAAAGACTATCTTTGATATAAATGCTTTTTTGATAGGGTATTATGAAAAGAGCAATATGATAATACCAACATTAAAAAAAAATGGTGATGAAATCATAATAGATTATTTTATAGTGTTTGATAATACTGGTATAAAGCGCAGCATATCTATGGAAGAATTTAAAATATGCCAAATATTAAAGGGCAAAAACATACCAATTTTAGTCACTATACCTGACAAAAAGGTTGATATAGCTTTGACAAACAATTTAAGAAGGATAAATTTAAAAGATAATAATATGGAAATAGCATTAAATTTAAAAGGGGAGCTAAAGCAAAAGCAAGATGAAAATTTTAACGAAGAAAATATTAAAGAAGATTTAAATGAGCATTTAAATAAAAGCATATTAGATGTTTTAGATATATGCATTAAAGAAAATATAGATCTGCTAGGTTTAAAAGATTATATGTACAAATTTCATCAAAATATATTCCAAACATTAAATCTAAATGATTCCCTATATGAAAAGTTAAATATAAGGACTAAAACAGATATAAAGATAAATTCAAAAGGAGAGAGCAAGTAAAGCACAGGATTTTTAAATCCTGTGCTTTATTTTAAAATATATAAATTAAATTTAAATGAAATTATTGTAAAATATTTAAAATATTTATATAATTTATATATATCTATCAAAATAAGGAGGAAATTTGCAAAAAATTATACAAAAGACAAATCAAGGAGGAATAAATATTGAAAAGATTAAAAAAGTATTCATATGTGATAATCTTAATCGCCATGTTCACGTTTTTATTTCAATCTAAACTTATACTTGCTGAAGAAGAAGGTATTTTATTAAATGGAATGTACCGCCAAGACGTTGTTGAAAGCTCTGGAGTATGGGGTCAATCTAAATATAGCGCTGATAAAAAATCAATCACATTTAGATTTAATTTTAATTTTAAATTCAATCTCTTTTCTAATACTACAAATACAGTTATAGAGGTTGAACCTGATTTAATTCCATATGTTCATCATATAGAAGTTATAGATAATATGGGGCATAGTACAACCCCAAGGAGTAAGTTTGTAGTTTATCCTAGCAATTCAAATCCAGGTGCTTTTATCTTTAGTACTACAAGAGCACTTCAAGTTCATGCTTGTGGCTTTACTCATACAGGAGAAGCAACCATAGTATTAAACCGCCCAGTAGATAAATTACCAAAAGATAAATATGTATACTCTTTAAAATTAGTAGATCCAAGGCAAAATAACAATTACATTTTAAAATCAAGAATACAAGGAGTTATAGAAAAAAATCCAGATAACTATGATATTTTAGATATAGATTATGGAGTATTTAAATCTTATCTTGGTTTTCATGGTGGCCGTCCATTAGCTTCAGAAAATACGCTTCAATTGAAATATTGTGTTTCCTTTGCTGCATATCCATTAAGAAGCTCCAATTTTGTATTTGATTTTTATCCTGAACTTGCAGATTACATAGATCGTGTTGAAATATTCCATTCAACTACCAATGAATTAGTAAAGACATCAGTTCCTGAATCTGGTATTGTAAGCATACCATTGCCAGATGTTTATCCAAATAAAAGCTTATTTATGGCTATGCCTATTAATGCAAAGGTATATTTAAAAAGCGGTTATACTTTAGGTTCACTTCCTAATGAATCTTATAAAATAACAACCTTTACTACCTCAAGCTCAGTAACAGGACAAGCTAGAATACTTAAGGATTCTGTATGTACTTTAGGATTTAATACTAAATAAATAAAAATCTCTCTATTGTTTTCTTGGTAAGCCAAGCTCTTCAATAGAGAGATTTTTTTTTGTAAATTATTTTAAATATATTTTGTAAAAATTTAATTAATTTATTTTATTTAAAAATTTTTAATAATTTTTCTTGGTTTTCTGCAATTTCAATATAAATATCAAATATTTTTATTTAAATTTTATTAATATATTAAATTATATTGAATTTTTTTCATAAAAAAAGTATAATATCAGTAGTTATATTTTTTTTATACCATTTTTAAAAAATAGATATTTTTATTGATAATTTAAAGGAGAACATGAAGATGAAAATCAAATCGCTTAAAAGAACAATCTCACTAATAGCTATGACTATGATGATAACATTAGGAGTTCAAACTAAATTGCCACTTGCTGAAGAAAGTGGTGTAATGCTCACCATGAAAAATGGCAAAAAGGAGGTTATTCAAAGTGCAGGAATAGCAAGCCCATCTATGTATAGCCAAAATAAGAAATCTATCACCTTTACTTATAATTACAATTTTATATGGAACACATCTTCTAACGCAACTGATACAGTCTTCGAGGTTGAACCTGATCTTGCACCTTATGTAGATCATATTGAAGTTGTAAAAAATATGGGTCACGGTACTACCCCTAATGGTTCATTTGTAGTTTTAGAGAATTCCCCAGGGGTTTATACTTTTAAAACAGAAGATGCCCTTCAAACTCATGCTTGCTCTTATACACATACTGCACAAATGAGCATAATCCTCAAATGCCCTGTGGATATGCTTCCAAGAGATAAATATGTATATTCATTAAAGCTCGTTGACCCAAAACAGAAAAATCAATATATATTAAAATCAAGGGTTCAAGGTATAATAGAAAAAAATCCAACTGAATATTCAACTTTAGATTATGGTGTATTTAAATCTATGTTAGGATTTCAAGTTGGCCGCCCTTTAGAATCAGATTCTGCACTTAGATTAAGATATGCTGTATCTTATAGAAAGGCTTCTCTTAAATATACCAACTATGAATTCCACTTTGATCCTTGCCTTGTTGAATATATAGACTATGTTGAATTTTATCATGCATCTAAACATAAATTGGTTTCACGCATTAACATGCCAGGTTCAGGAAAAATAAGCATACCAGGAAGAAGCGTTTATCCAATTATAAGCTTATTCAATGCTTATCCAATCGACTTTAAAGTATACTTAAAAGCTGGATATACAGTAGGCGATCTACCTTGTGGTGCATATAAGATTACAGCTCTTTCAACTTATTCACTTTCAAAAGGAGATGCAATTCATAAAAATTCCGTTTGTACTTTAGGATTTAATACTCATCCTTACAATTGT
>JAVBPQ010000021.1:0-4675 GCA_031549525.1 Clostridiaceae bacterium
TATGGTTTCAGGCTTTAGAGGGTCACAAGAGGCTCTCTTTTTAGGTTCAAAATTTGTTCCAACAATAGTTTTAACATTAAAGCCATAAGATTCAAATAAATTCATCATTTCCATAATATATATTTCCCCTTTTTTAGATATACTTATTTTTATATGTATATTCTAAAAATTTTTAAAAATGATATAAAAAAGCTATTGCAAAATCAATTTAAAATTAGCTTTGCAATAGCTTTTAAATCTCTATCTAGTTTTATGATCGCTGCTAAATCCTTCTCTCTTTATGGATTGCTTTTTAGCATTTCTAGTTTTGTTCTTTCCTTCTTCACTGGCATATGATATTTCATTGCCATTTGCTTTTTGTTTTAAAACCTCTTTTTTATCAACTTGACTATCCTTTGCCATAAATTCCTCCATTATTTTGCGTATAATTTACTTTATCTAAAATTTCAAATTATAAATCAACTAACGATAATCATAAATCCAATTTGGAAATATTGTTGATCCTAAGAACAAAATTGATTTGAAATTTAATATTATTATTATATATTTTGATAAAATTATTCAACAAAAAACTTATTGGTTTAAAATACTAATTATAAAAGCCAGCCCAGCTTTTAAAATTAATCTCATCCAGTTGTGCAATCTGTCGTATTTTGAGTTGTATTTACAATAGTAGAATTAGTGGTATCCTGTGCAGTAGAACCTGTAGTGGCACAGGATGCATATGAAATAAGCATCATCAACATTAAAATTATCAAATATATCTTTTTCATAAAAGCGACTCCTTAAATAACTCAATAACTCTAAGATAATAATACTTTATTTTTAAAAAATTAGCAATATACTTATATTATCTTATAGCAAGGTTCTCTTCTATTATAGCAAGCGCAACAGCTCCAACAACTCCAGAATTATTTCCAAACTCTGAAGGAACTATTTTACAATTTGAAATAGTAACCTCAAAGCATCGCTCCTTTACAACATCATCTATAGCATCAAACATAACCTTGCCAATCTTAGAAACTCCGCCCCCAATTATTATTTTATCTGGATCCATTAAAGTCATGAGGTTTGATACTAAAAGACCCAAATCATAAAAAGCTTCTTTTAATACTTCCTTTGCTACCTTATCACCTTTTTCAGCTTCAACATACACTTCATAAGATGTGACATTTTCATATTCTTTAAGTGATGTCTCAACCCCTTGCTCTAAATATCTATTTGCAAGTTTTTTTATTCCTGTCCCAGAAGATGTGCTCTCTACACAATTCATCTTACCGCAGCCACACCTTATACCATTTTGCCTTACAGTTGTATGGCCTCCTTCAAAAGCACTATAGGTGGATCCTCTATACAGCTTTCCATTTAAAATAGCACCTACACCAATTCCTGTGCTCACAGTAATATAAATCATATTTTCAGACCCACGTCCAGCTCCAAACATAAACTCTCCCATAGCAGCCACATTTGCATCATTTTCTAAATATACTGGAGTATTTAATTCATCCTTTACTCTCTCAACTATAGGAAAATTTCTAAATGGAAGATTTGCCGTCTCTACTATTATCCCTGTTTTAGGGTTTAAAGGCCCTGGAGATCCTATTCCAATAGATTTTATATCATCTATTTTTTTACAAGTTTTCTCAAGCAGCCTTTCAACTATTTTTAAGATATTAACAAGTACAGCTTCTTCACCTTTCTCTGCTTCTGTTGGCAAAGTGTCCTGATATATTATATTTCCCTCTATATCTGAAAGAGCAGCACTAATCTTTGTTCCACCTAAATCAACACCTATGACATATTTTTCACTCATCAAAATTTAACCTCCACATTAAAATGCAATATGGATATTATATCAAATGATCTATCTTTTTCCTACAAAATTCGTTTTATAGAGGTTATATTAAAAAAGCTCTCATTTTTACGTTTACGAAAACCTCTTCACATTTATTTCGCTGGTTTCTTCTTTTTTATTAACAGATATTTGATATTCTTTTTGTTTTAACATATCGCATATATACTTTAAGTCGTTATCAGAATGTCCTCCTAATGCTATGGTTAAATCGTCATTTTTATTCATTATTCCAAGATAAGAATTTAAATTGTTATAATCATTTACATTTCCTTTATTATTTATATTAAATCTATATTTTGCCATACTATCACCTCATAATTAGTATGGACACTTTTAATCAAAATAAAACATTCCCCTCTAAGTATTTTAAACCTAGAGGGGATAATATTACTCTTCTTGTGCTTCCTTTTTAGCATTTTCAATTATCTTATTTGTTTCAAGAGGAGGAACTTCTTCGTATCTTTCAAAACTCATAGTAAAGCTTCCTCTTCCTTGGGTCATACTCCTTAAATCTGTAGCATATCTTAACATTTCAGACTGAGGAACTTCTGCAGAAACCTTTTGATATTTACCCTCTGGTTCCATTCCTAATACTTTTCCTCTCTTTTTATTAATATCTCCAATAATATCTCCCATATAACTATCAGGTATTTTAACATCAACATGCACAATAGGTTCTAATATGATTGGAGCAGCATCAACAAGACCCTTCTTATATGCTAAAGAAGCTGCTATTTTAAAAGCCATTTCTGATGAATCAACTGGGTGATAGGATCCATCATAAAGAGTAGCTTTAAGTTTTATTACAGGATATCCTGCAAGCACTCCTTTTACGATACACTCCCTTAAACCTTTTTCTACTGCAGGAATGTACTGCTTTGGAACCACTCCGCCAACAACTTCATCTACAAATAATAACTCATCCTCGCCATCTGCCCTTTGTTCAAACTTAATCTTTACATCTCCATATTGACCATGACCGCCAGATTGTTTTTTATGCTTTCCTTGAACGTCAGCTTTTCTCTTTATAGTTTCCCTATATGCAACCTTAGGAACAGATAGCTCAACATCTGCACCAAATTTTGTCTTTAATTTGCTCGCTATAACTTCAAGATGAGTCTCTCCAGTTCCTGAAATTATAGTTTCAGCGCTTTCCTTATCTCTCTTAACAGAAAATGTAACATCTTCGTCTGTAAGCCTGGATAATCCTGTAGAAATTTTATCTTCATCATTCTTTGCTTTAGGCACTACTGATAATGATATTGATGCTTCAGGAAATTGAATTTCTTTAAATATAATTACATTATTGGGAGCACACAATGTATCAGAAGTCTTTGTAAACTGGAGTTTACTCACTACTCCTATATCTCCTGCTAAAACTTCCTTAGTATTTATCTGTTGTTTTCCTCTTATAAAAAATAGATTGCTAATTTTTTCTGTTTTATCCTTATTTGGATTATATAAACTCATATCTGAGGTAATTTTCCCTGTTATAACTTTAAATATGGACAACTTACCTATAAATGGATCTACAACAGTTTTAAATACAAATGCTGAAGCATCCCCATTTGTATCAAATTTAACTAATTTATCGTTGCCATTTGCATCTTTTCCTTTCATACCATTCATTTGAGCTGGTGAAGGAAAAGCTTCTATTATATCCTCAAGTAAGGTCTCAACTCCAACTAAGGTACTTGCTGAACCACAAAATACTGGAGCAATCTCTGCATTTGCTATACCTGAAATAAGTCCTTTATATATTTCTTCATCGCTTAAAGTACCCTCAGAAAAATATTTTTCAAGCAATTCTTCATCTGTTTCTGCCACAGCTTCCATTAACATTTGTTTACAATCTTCTATCTTATCCTCTAAGTCACTAGGTAAAGTTGCTTCTTCCATTTTATTGTTCTTTGGATTAAACATTCTAGCCCTGTGGGATACAACATTAACAATTCCTTTAAAATTTGCTTCACTGCCAATTGGATACTGAAGTGGTACTACAGATATGCCATAAGCTTCTTTTAATTGAGCAAGCACTTTATCAAAATCTGCATTCTCCCTATCTAACTTATTTATGAAAAATGCTCTAGGAATCTTCTTTTCAGATACATATTCCCAAACTTGATCTGTTCCAACTTGAATACCAGATCTTCCAGATAAAACTATAAGAGCAACATCCATTGCCCTATATGCTTGGAGAACTTCCCCAACAAAATCGAAATATCCAGGCACATCTATTACATTTATTTTAGTATTCTTCCATTCAACAGGTAAAACTGAAGATGAAATCGATATAGCCCTTTTTTTCTCTTCCTGGTCATAATCACTTGTAGTTGTGCCATCTTCGATCTTCCCCATCCTGTCTATAGCTTTCGTAAAATAGAGCATAGCTTCTGAAAGGGTTGTCTTCCCCGATCCGCTATGCCCCAATAAAGCTATATTTCTTATGTTTTTAATGTCATATACATTCATACAAATGTTTCCCCCTTAATAAATAATTATTATAGATTTTAACACAAAATTACATAAATAAATACCCTTTACGTTAAAATTCTATAACATACCTACTTAAGATTATTGCACATGAACATAAACCTTTCAACTTATTCGACAAAAAAACAATTAATTATTTGTTAATAATATGTTAACAAAATAATTAATTGTTCTTTAAAAACACAAAAAAACTCCGCAGAAAGGATTCGAACCTTCAACCTATCGGTTAACAGCCGAGTGCTCCACCGTTGAGCTACTGCGGAATATCTTCATCTTTTTTCTTTTCTTTATCTTTTTTACCCAGCAATGTCCTATTTTCCCACAAGG
>JAVBPQ010000192.1:0-12074 GCA_031549525.1 Clostridiaceae bacterium
AAGAATTAGCTCACCTAGAAATGGTTGGTACTATAGTAAATCAACTTACAAAAAATGCTAATCCAGATCAAATGAGAGATGCAGGTCTTGATCCATACTATGTGGATCACGGAAATGCAGTGTACCCTCAAAGTGCAGCTGGTGTTCCTTTTACTGCCGCAGTCTTGCAAAGCAAAGGCGATCCTATCACAGATTTATACGAAGATATGGCAGCAGAGCAAAAAGCTAGGTCCACATATGAATATATCTTAAATTTAACTGATGATGATGCAGTAGCTGATCCTATAAAATTCTTAAGAGAAAGAGAAGTAGTTCATTTTCAAAGATTTGGAGAAGCTTTAAGATATGTACAAGATTATATGAAAGAGAAAAAGATGTTTTATACAGATAAATAAATTTCGTTTTAATGAGGTTTATAAAACCTCCTGACTCATTGAAATATTCAAATTTAATAATAACGCCTTACTTAATACAGGAAAGTAAGGTGTTTTTTTTAATTTTATAGAAAATTTTACAAAAACAAAGGGACCTTTCGGTCCCAAGGGGGATGGGGGTTATGTGTGCTTTCTGGCACTAAGATGATTATATATCTGTTATCACCTTATTCAATTATATTATTTACTTTATAATAAATTTTTATTCACTTTTATCAACAATTTCATGTTTTTTAATATTTTCATTCTCCAGTAAAGTTACAAATCTTTGTATTTCTTTAGCATAACCACTTCTCATCAAAGGTAATAATGCTTTCATAAAGTTTTCAACTTCAACGCTTACATTTCCATTAAAATCAATTGAATTATTATTATTAAAATTAAATATAGAATCATTGCGTGAAGAAGAACCTTTAAGACCGCCAAGCCCACCTAATAAATTCATTATACTATTCATATCAAATCCTTGATTTGGTGAGCCGCTATATCTCTCATTTCTGTGTCTCTTTGAAGACATTATATCCCTCCATCATTCATTAATGGAGTCAGATTGCTGACTCCATTAAGTTAAAATACTAGCAAAAATTTGGTGAACAGAATAGATAGAAAAGCGCAATTATAAACTCTAAACTACCACAATCTATATCTGTAAATCTATTTAGAACCAAAATGAAAATTGCAAGGCATTTTAAACTGCAACCATTGAATCCTAGGTCTAATCCATCAAATCCTCCACAGCCACATCCACGCCTCTTACAACAACATTTACTCATTTTTTATCCTCCCTTTACTATAAATTTAATAATCCTGCTAAATCACTAACTTTGTTAGACTTGTTAAAACCTCCATTTAAAAATAATGAAAGCAAATTTCTTAATAAAGTGGGGTCAAGATCAAAACCCCTAAATCTATTTCTTCTTCCATAACCATTAAATAAATTTAGAATTTGAAATAAGAAACCGTTATTTAAGAGGAATAACCCAACTAATATCAATAAAATTTTATTTTTACTGAAAAAACTCGTAAGAGATTCTATTCCATCCATATTATCAAATATCAATCTCGTAAAATTTACATCAGCATTATTATTTGAAAAATATCTTCTAAGGTTATTTAAATCATCCATCGATGTCCTCCCTAGTTATAATAATTTCTTAATCATTTGTTCTAATATATTCTATTCCGTGGTGTTTTTTTTGCTACAAATTTACTAACAAAAATAACTCTCTAAAAAAGAGAGTTATTAAATATATTACTTATTGTATCTAACAATATCTGATTATTAACTTTAGAGTAAGATGAATGTACAAAGATTGATTCTTTTGGTACATCTAAATGTACAGATATATTTTTTATATTCCTTAAAATATCACTTTTTTTTATTTTATCAACTTTAGTACCAATTATTTTATACGGCAGTTTATAAAATTTAATCCATTCTATCATAAGTTTATCATCACTTGTTGGGTCATGCCTTACATCAATTAACAAAAATATCATCTTTAAGTTATTTGTATATTTAAAATACTCATCAATAACCTTTCCTAGATTTGCTCTTTCTGTTTTTGACAATTTAGCATATCCATATCCAGGTAAATCAACAAAATAAAAAGAATCATTTATCAAGTAAAAATTTACTGTTTTAGTTTTACCAGGAGTGGAACTTATTTTAGCAAGTTTTTTTCTAGCGCACAAAGAATTAATAAGAGATGATTTACCCACATTGCTTCTTCCAATAAATGCAAATTCATCTTTCTTATCTTCAGGATATTGATTTTGCGATACAGCAGATATAATGAATTCAGATTTAATTATTCTAAACTTATCATCCATCAATTAATATATTATCCAATGCTTCTTTTACTACCATAACTGGTATAAATTTAAGTTTATCTTTTATTTCCATTGGAACTTTAATTAAATCTTTTTCATTCATCTTTGGAAAAATAATCGTATCAATTCCAGCTCTGTATGCAGCCATGATCTTCTCCTTAAGCCCACCAATTTCTAAAACTCTTCCAGTCAATGTAATCTCTCCAGTCATTGCAACATTAGCCTTTGCTTTTTTAGAAGATAAAGCTGATACCATAGCACTTATAAGGGCTATACCTGCAGAAGGACCATCCTTTGGAACAGCACCTTCTGGAAAATGAACATGAATATCTTTAGTGGAATAAAAATCATCCTCTATATCTAATTCTTTACTATTTGATCTTATAAAACTATATGCAGCTCTAGCAGACTCCTTCATCACATCTCCAAGCTGTCCTGTCAATTCAAGCTTGCCATTTCCATCCATAATCACAACCTCAACTGGCAATGTATCTCCTCCATAGGCAGTCCATGCCATTCCAGTTACAACACCAACCCTATCAATTATATCTACTTTATCATATAGATATATCTCTGGTCCTAAATATTTTTTAACAAAATCATCATCAATACATATATCTTTTCTATCGTTTAATGTAATCTCTTTTATTGCACTTCTTACTAACTTTGATATCTTTCTTTCTAAATCCCTCACACCAGATTCTCTGGTATAATATTCAATTATATATTTTAAAGAATCATCACTAAAGCTTACGAAAGATTCATCAATAGTATGCTCTTTTAATATCTTTGGAATGAGATGTAACTTTGCAATATGAAATTTTTCATGAAAAGTATAGCTTGATACTTCAATTACTTCCATCCTATCTAATAATGGGCTAGGAATTGTATGTAAAGTATTTGCAGTAGTTATAAACATGACCTTTGATAGATCAAATTCTACCTCTAAATAATGATCTCTAAACATATAATTTTGTTCACTATCTAGTATCTCTAAAAGTGCAGAGGAAGGATCACCTCTATAATCACTGCTTATCTTATCTACCTCATCTAGTAAAAAGAGCGGATTTTTAGATTTTGCTTTTTTCATACCATATATAATTCTACCTGGCATAGATCCAATATAAGTTTTTCTATGACCTCTTATTTCAGCTTCATCATTTACTCCTCCAAGGGAAATTCTTACAAAATTTCTATTTATAGATTCTGCAATAGATTTTGCAATAGATGTCTTACCAACACCTGGAGGACCAACTAAACATATTATAGGGCCTTTTAGCGAATTGCTCATCTTTCTAACTGCTAAATACTCTATAATCCTCTCTTTAACATCTTCTAATCCAAAATGGTCCTTATCAAGCTTATCTTTTACGGCTTTTAAATCATAAACTTCTTTTGTTTCTATATTCCAAGGCAAACTAACAATCCAATCAAGGTAAGTTTTTATAACTCCACCTTCAGATGAAAAGCTACCAATTGACTCAAGCCTACTTAATTCATAGAGAGCTTTTTCTTTTACTTCCTTTTCAAGCTTTAATTTGCTTATCTTATTTTTATAAGAATTTATTTCTTTCTTATCTTCATCTTCCTCGCCAAGCTCTTCTTGAATAGCTTTCATCTGTTCTTTTAAATAATAATCTTTCTGCATCTTATCAATTTTATTTTTTACTTTATTTCCAATCCTAAGCTCTATTTTTATAATATCAACTTCAGTTTTTAATATATGCAATATCTTCTCTAATCTCTTTCCAACATCCAAAAGTCCTAATAAAATCTGCTTTTCTTCATTCTTTAACATAAGATAAGCACATATAGTATCGCAAAATACTCCATAATTATCTATCTCATCTAGACTATTTAAAATATCTTGAGGAACTGATTCTGTCAACTTAATATATTCATGAAAATACTTTTTTATATTTCTAATTAAAGCTTCATTATTTTTATTCTTTATATTATCATCCTTAATAACATTAACTTTTGCTCTAATAAATGGTTCTTCTTCATCAAATTCCATTATTTCAGCTCTATAAAGCCCTTCTACTAAAACCTTTATAGTATTTTCAGGCAATTTAAGAATTTGCCTTATTAAACAAACTGTCCCTATCTTATTTATTTCATCTATGGTAGGATCTTCTATTCCTACTGACTTTTGACCAACCAAAAAAATTTCCTGTTCATTTATCATAGCTTCTTCAACAGCAAGTATAGATTTTCTTCTTCCAACATCAAAATGGAGAACCATATGAGGAAATATTGTAAGTCCTCTCAATGGAATAAGTGGAATAACTTTAGTTTCTACTTCCATCACCTCCACACCTCTTTCCAATTAATTATTCAATCAAAATATTATAACCTTAATATGTTTATTTTTCAATTATAAAGTTAACTTAAATTTGCATATACTACTTTAGAATCCTTTTTATGTTTACTAAAACAATTAAGCAATCTCTCCCCAAAGCAAATATCTAAAACTTCTTCAATACTTGAAACAGCATGAATCTTACAGTTTTCAATGTCATTAAAGCTCTCTTTAAAATTATCCTTAGGTATAATCACTTCTTTTGCACCAGCTTCAATAGCTGCTTTTACTTTAGCTCCAATTCCTCCTACAGGTTTAACATCACCACATATTGAAACTTCACCTGTCATAGCTATCTCATCTTTAACTGGAATATTGAATATAGAACTCATAATAGATACTACAAGAGTTATTCCAGCTGATGGTCCATCTACTGGAACTCCTCCTGGAAAATTTACATGTAAAAATATCTTTTTAAAATCTATATTGTACAAATTACTCAAAACAGTCGTAACATTTTCTACTGAACACTTTGCCATACTCTTTCTTTTAATCTTTCTATTATTAAGATTTATTTCCTCTTCTTCTACTATACCAGTTACCACTAATTTTCCTTTCATAGTGCTTAAGATCTTTGAAACAGATTCAATCTCCATCAATAACCCTACATTTGTTCCAAGAACTGCGAGCCCATTTACATGACCAACCTTTGAAGTTTTGCTTATCTTCCTCTCAACTCTTGCAGTGAATTGACCATTTTCTATAACCCATTCAATATCTTCTTTACTTATTACTCTTCTACCCTCACTGAATGCTATTCCTGAAGATAATTGAACAACATTTACACATTCTCTCCCATTAGTACAATATCCACCTACTAATTGAACAGCTTCGTCTTCTATACTGTAATTGATTTTTTGTGCAGCTCCTTTAGAAATTTGACATATTTCATCTGCTGAAAGTGCTCTGAAAAAAATCTCTGTACATCTCGACCTTATGGCAGGGGGTAATTCTTCAGGAGATCTTGTTGTTGCGCCTACTAATCTAAAATCTGCAGGCAATCCATTATTAAATATATCTTTAACATATTGGGGTGTATTGTTGTCATTTGGGTTATAATATGAACTCTCAAAAAAAACCTTTCTATCCTCCAATACTTTCAATAATTTATTCATCACCACAGGGTGCATTTCACCTATCTCATCTATAAACAATATACCACCATGCGCTTTTGTTACAACCCCAGGTTTAGGCTGAGGAACACCTGTAATACCTAGGCTTCCTGCACCTTGATATATAGGATCATGTACTGAACCAATTAAAGGATCCGCAATCCCTCTATCATCAAATCTTATTGTCGTAGCATCTATTTCAACAAACTTTGAATAATCCTTAAATGGTGAATGAGAAAGAGTCTTTGCATAATCAAGCACTAATCTTGCTGCTGCAGTTTTACCAATGCCTGGGGGACCATATATTAAAACATGTTGGGGATTAGGACTACAAAGTGCTGCAATTAAAGCCCTTATTCCCATCTCCTGCCCTATTATATCCTTAAAACAAGTTGGTCTACTAACCTCTGTTAGAGGTATTGTTAAACTAATCTTTTTTAGCTTATTTAAATTCTCCATCTCTTTACTGTTGTCTTTATATCCAGAACTATTGTCATCAACATTTATATGCTTTTTCTTCATAAAAATATAAATGAACAAAATTGCTGTCAAGATTAAATTAGAAATTACTAAAGTCATCATCGTATTATCATCCTCCTTTTACTAATTTAATTATTACCTTATGAGATTTTTTATATTCTAAAAGTAAGGAATTTAACTCTATTAATTTACATAAAAAAAGAAGTTAAAATATAAAATCATATAATTTAACTTCTTTAAAATTTAATCTATGCTGTTTCAATATTGTTTTTTCTATTTCTTGATTTTTTTAATTTCAAAGATACCCTATCTTCATTTTGAAAGTATTCATAAACTGGTTCTTTAGTCAACAAAGTTTCCTTTGTAATTGTTACTTTTCCGATATCAGTCCTTGAAGGTATATCAAACATAATATCAGTTACTACATTCTCTATGATCGACCTTAATCCTCTTACACCAGTTCCTCTTTCTATAGCTCTATCTGCTATTTCTTCAAGAGCATCTTCAGTAAATTCAAGCTGAACATTATCAAGCTCGAATATTTTTTTATACTGAGATACTAACGCATTTTTAGGTTTAACTAGTATGTTTATTAATGCCTGTTTATCAAGGGAATTGAGAGTAACCACTACAGGTAATCTTCCAACAAATTCAGGTATTAAACCATATTTCAACAAATCCTCAGGCTGTATTTCTTTTAAATATACGCCAATATTTTTTTCTTTCTTAGATTCAATGGAAGCTCCAAAACCTATAGAGGAATTTCTTGTTCTCTTTTCAATTATTTTTTCTATACCATCAAAGGCTCCACCACATATAAACAATATATTCCCCGTATTTATTTGAATAAATTCTTGATGTGGATGTTTTCTACCTCCTTGCGGTGGAACAGAAGCTATTGTGCCCTCTAATATTTTAAGTAATGCTTGTTGTACGCCTTCTCCAGACACATCTCTAGTGATTGATGGATTTTCTGATTTTCTTGCAATTTTATCGATCTCATCTATATAAATTATACCTTTTTCAGCCTTTTCAATATCATAATCTGCATTTTGGATAAGTCTTAATAAAATATTCTCAACATCTTCACCTACATAACCAGCCTCAGTTAAAGTAGTTGCGTCAGCAATGGCAAAAGGCACATTTAAAAATTTTGCCAAGGTTTGGGCTAAAAAAGTCTTACCACAACCTGTTGGTCCCATGATCAATATATTGCTCTTTTGAAGCTCAACATCATCATCTGATGTATAATTTATCCTCTTATAATGATTGTATACAGCAACAGCAAGGGATTTTTTCGCATCCTCCTGATCTATTACATATTGATCTAAGTAATTTTTAATCTCTTGTGGCTTTGGTAAATTATCCATATCAGATGCATATTCTTCAACAAATTCTTCATTTATTATTTCTGAACATAGGTCTACACATTCATCACATATATATACTCCAGGCCCTGCTATAATTCTTCTAACATTTTCTTGCATCTTACCACAAAAAGAACACTTTACCTGTTTCCTATCATCACTCTTTGCCATTTCATCACCTCTTACTATTTCTTTTTTGATATCATTATTTGATCGATTAATCCATATTTCATTGCCTCATCTGCGGTCATGAAATAATCCCTTTCAACATCTTTTTCTATAGTTTCAAGTGGTTGACCTGTTCTTTCACTTAAAATCCTATTTAATGTTCTTTTGATTTTCAACATTCTTTCAGCATGAATTCCTATATCTGTAACTTGCCCTTGAAAACCTCCTAAAGGTTGATGAATCATAATCTCGCTATTTGGCAATGCATATCTCTTTCCTTTTGCACCTGCTGTTAATAAGAATGAACCCATAGATGCTGCCATTCCAATACAAATTGTGCATACATCTGGTTTTATATATTGCATTGTATCAAATATAGCCATACCAGAAGTTATAGATCCTCCTGGGCTATTTATATATAAATTTATATCTTTATCTGGATCTTCAGCTTCTAAAAACAATAATTGTGCAACTACAAGACTCGCAGTTACATCATTAACTTCATCACATAACATCACTATCCTATCTTTTAATAGCCTAGAAAATATGTCATAAGATCTTTCTCCTCTGTTAGTTTGCTCAATTACCATTGGCACTAAACTCATAATTCTACCTCCCATTGATTGTAACAATTGTAATATATACTAATTATAACACACCTATATGTCATTTAAACATATTAATAATATTACAAAATATTAAAGTCAGAAATATATTCGTCTGTAAAAAACCAATAAATCTGACAATATTTCTCATTATTTAATTTAATCTTCATTTTCTCGCATTAAAAGATCTACAACTTTGCTTCTTTTAACGTCATTTATTAAATTATCTCTCTGAGTTTTCATAAGTGTATCTGCTAATTTTTCATATTCTTTAGGTGAATAAGCCTTAGCTATTTCATTTGCTTTTTCATTTATTTCATTTTCTGAAGCATCCATTTTTTCAATTTCTGATATTTTATCTATTGTCAATATCACTTTTATTCTCTTTTCAGCAGTTTCCCTCATATTATTTCTCATTTCTTCTTCAGTTATTCCTACATAATTTAAATAACTATTTAAATCAAGTCCTTGTTGCTTTAATCTTGCTTCAAAATCATTCATCATCACATCAACTTCTCTTTTTACCATAACTTCTGGCAAGTCGATTTTTGTATTATTTACTACTTCATCAAGCAACTTATCTTCTGTTTCTCTCTTTTCACGCTGTTTATTTATTTCCTCTTGCCTTTTCCTTATATCAAGCTTTAATTCTTCTAAAGTATCAAATTCAGAAACATCCTTAGCAAACTCATCATCAAGCTCAGGCAGTATTTTAAACTTCACATCTTTTACATTAACTTCAAACTTTGCATCTTTGCCATTTAATTGTGGTCTTCCATAATCCTTAGGGAAAGTAACAAAAACATCCTTTTTATCGCCTACTTTTAAACCAATAAGCTGTTCTTCAAAATCTCCTATAAATGTCTTAGATCCTATTTCTAAAGAGAAGTCATTACCCTCTCCACCTTCAAAAGGAACGCCATCAATATATCCTTTAAAATCTATAATAGCTATATCCTTATATTGTAATTTTGATCCTTCATCTCTGCTTTCAATGGTAGCATTTTTTTCCTGCATATCTTTTAATTCTCTATCTACATCTTGATCTGCAACTACATACCTAATTTTATCTATTCCTAAATTTTTATATTTTTCAATCTCAACTTCAGGCTGTACTGTAACTACTGCACTATATTCAAAGTTTTTACCTTCACCCATCTCTATTATTTCAATTTTAGGGTAATCTACTGGTCTTATTGAATTTTCTTTTAATGCTTCAGGATATGTGTCATCTATGCAAAAATTAGCTGCATCTTCATAAAAAACACTTTCCCCATAAACTTTCTTTATATAATTTAATGGTACTTTTCCTTTTCTAAATCCTTGAACATTAAAATTTGAAGCATTTTTTCTATATGATTTTAATATAGCATTTTGAAATATGTCATTATCAACATTAACACCTATTTTTATCTGGTTTTTATCTATTTTTTCAATTGTGACTTTCATTTAAATTCCTCCACATTCCAAACTAACAAAAAATATTATATATCAAAATATATATCAAGGCAATGATTTTAAGATACATTACTTAAAAATCATCTATTTATTATGGTTCCATCTGGTTTAAAATAATAATTCACTCCTGACACAGAAATATTTATTCCATTCTGATCTAAATCTCGTATTTGAAGTTCTCCAGGTGTTACAGCAAATATACATTCGTGAACATTTCTTGGAATATCATATGACCATAAATACAATTTTAAATCATTTTCTATAAAATATGGTAATCTACTTCTATATACAATTTTATCTTCAGATACAAATTTTGCACTATCATGCCATAAATAATTATTATTAAATCTTGCTAATTGATCAGATTTATAGTACTTTTCATCTGATCTACCATAAGCAGTATATACATCTTTAGTAATATTTATAAATGTATTATCAATATTAGTTATGTACATATCTTGATTTGTTTTATCTATAATTACAGCTTTCTTTTTTGAAGGGCTTAAGGAAATATAGTCTCCATTGTCAGTCTCTCCAGTAAAAATTTTATTTTGATTCTTATCTTCATAATATATCTTTATATCCCTTTCAGAGGCAAGTTTTAAAGTATAAAATTTTTTCTCTTCTTTTTTTTCATTTTTAGTTGAATTACCAGTTATATTATTAGTTGAATTAGTAACTTCATTATTAATAATAATTTTATTTGTTGTATTTTGTTCCCCTTGTGTATTCAAAGTATTATCAGATATATTAATTTTTATATTATTATCCTCTTCATCAGGGCCTAAACTATTAACAGGTTTTTGATTTATACTAGCCCAAAAATCATTGACTCTATCATTAAAGATTGCAAATATAGTGAAAATAATACAAATTATCAATAATCCCAGCAGTACATTTCTTCTCCGTCTTTTTTTAAGAGTTTCTTGATATTTGCTACTGAATATACTGGGTTTTTTCAATTTCCTACCTCCTATTCAAAATTATAATATTATTATAAAATATGTTTATAATTAATTATATATTATAAGTTAAAATTATAAATATATTTTATAAAATAAGTATATCATCAATATGTACATAATAAATTAATATATTATAAATATTTTGTTTAATAAATGCCTTTGCATCTTAATTCAAAACCATATTTTCACTATATTTATATTCAAATACAAATACAACCTTATTTTATAAATTATTAACATAAATATGCAAAATTTATAGATTAAATATAAAAATTCAAAATATACTTTAATTGTATATTTTACGTAAAAAGCGTTTAACATTGACAACTGTAAAAAATGATAATATAATTAACTTAACTGATAATCAATGGAGGGACTGTGATATGAAAAAAAATATTCTCAATTTTTTTTTAATGCTACTAATTTTTAATCTTTTTTCAACAAATATTATTTCAGGTAGCGATTTTAATACACAAAAAAGTACTATCATATATAGTTTAAACAATTTCTTTAAAGATTATTATAATTCTTTATCAAAATTACAAGTTAATACCTTGTCCTCATATTTTAATAATATTTCAAATGAAGAAAAAGATAGCTATAATTTATTTTATGAAGCACTAAGATTAGAAATAAATATTTTAAATGTTGAAAAGGACCTTTCTAATATTTCAAATTATCAATGTGATTATAATTATTACAATGATTTCAAGAGCTTTGAAACTGATGGAAATTTTATAATTGTATCATTAAATCAAGAAGTTAAAATAACCAACCCAAATAAAACTCCTCAAACCAACACAACCTATGAAGAATATAATTTTAAACTTATCAAAGTCAATAACAGTTACAAAATTAGTACCATCAATTCAAATTCATATTATGTAACACTTTTAAAAAGCATCACTCCAAAGGGAAATAGTTATAAGGAATCTGCAGATCTTTATTTTAATGAAACTAAAAACCTAATGGAAAAAAGTAATTTAACAGATTCTAAAAAGACAGAAAACAATAATCCATTTTCACTAAAAAGTATTTTAAACTATGTTTCAAAAATGTTTTCTAGATAATCATCAGTCTTTGAAGTTTTTTCAAAGACTTTATTTTGAACAAAAAAAATCGTCTATAAAAATACAAACGATTATTGCCAAAAACTCCGCAGAAAGGATTCGAACCTTCAACCTATCGGTTAACAGCCGAGTGCTCCACCGTTGAGCTACTGCGGAATATCTTCATCTTTTTTCTTTTCTTTATCTTTTTTACCCAGCAATGTCCTATTTTCCCACAAGG
>JAVBPQ010000049.1:0-5362 GCA_031549525.1 Clostridiaceae bacterium
ATAGAGAAGGTTACACATGGTATATGCCTGGACATGGAGCACCAATGCAAGGACCAGATTTTGTAAAGCAGGTAGAAGCATATTATGGAGATGTTTTAGCTGCATGTGCCAAATATAGTACCGTTGAAGAAGCCAAAGCCGTTATTGTAGAAAAATATCCTGATTACAACACTCCAGATATGTTAGATAGGATGCTCCCTGCACTAATGAAAAAATAGAGTAGTATGCAGTGTAATATTGAGAGTTTGAAATAGTAAACGAACGTTTAAGGCGGATTTGAAGCTCTACTTTGTGCGTGTTTGAGATACTATGCAAAAGGCTCTACTCTCTATTTTTATGGACAACTATCATTTTTTATGGTGGCATGGTAAAATAAATGCGTGCACGCAAGTTTATATTAGTGGAGGTAGAACTTATGAGAAACATAAAATTATTTGTTCTTGCCGTCACAGTAATCATGCTATCAGCGTTAGTTGCTTGTTCAAAATCGTCTAAGGAGTCTGGTCTATTACAATCTCAAACACCTGAACCGTCACATACAGAAACATCCGTACCGACATCCCCTAAGCAGATTTACTTGTATGGAGAACAGCATGGCGTAAATAAAATATTGGACAAAGAATTAGAATTGTGGCAGGAATATTACCACAACGAGAATATGCGGCATTTATTTGTTGAACTTCCGTACTATACTGCAGAGTTTTTAAACATGTGGATGCAGGCGGATAATGATGATATTTTTGAAGCAATTTATAGTGATTGGAAGGGTTCCAGTGGGCATAACCCAGATACCAAAGAGTTTTATAAAAAAATAAAAAGTGAATGCCCTGAAACGATTTTTCACGGAACCGATGTCGGACATCAGTATAATACTACAGGGAAACGCTTTTTGAAGTATCTTGAAGATAATGACTTAAAAGACTCTACACAATATTCATTAGCACAAGAAACGATAGAACAAGGTAAGCACTTCTATGAAAAAGCAGATGATGTTTACCGAGAAAATAAGATGGTTGAGAACTTTTTACAGGAGTTTGATAAGTTAAACGGCGAGAGGATTATGGGAATTTATGGTGGGGCGCACACAGGGCTTGACGCTATGGATTATAACACTCATTCTATTCCCTGTATGGCAAACCAATTAAAGAAACATTACGGCGATATCATCCATTCGGAGGATTTAGCTTGGTTAGCAAAAGATATAGAGCCGACCAGAGTAGACACAATCATGATCAACGAAAAAGATTATAATGCATCATATTTTGGTAAACAAGATTTGATAGGGTTCAAAGATTACGCATATCGGGAATTTTGGCGCTTGGAAAATGCTTATAATGATTTCAAAGATAAGCCAAAAACGGGCGATGTACTGCCTTATAACAATTATCCGATGTTAATAGAGACAGGGCAAGTTTTTGTTATAGACTACACAAAAACAGATGGTTCTGTCGTAAGAATGTACTACCGTTCTGATGGGCATGTTTGGGATAGTATGCCGTCAACTGAGGAATTTACAACCAAATAAGGCCAAAGTATAAAGTATGGAGGGTTTTGAACAGTTTGAAGCAGGCAATATTTTGAGCAATGTATAGAAGCTAAAAGCAAAGACAGTCCAAGCCCTTCTCTTTGCAATACCTCCACTACTTTACTAATGAAATTTTGCAATTAATACAATACTCTCAACATAGGTGAGCTGGTTGAATTAACCAATTTTTTTATATAACGTTTTCGCTACATTTCCAAAAATTTTCTAGTTCTTCATCAAGTGCTAAATGTACTTCCATTGGTAACGAATGGGTGGTATTTTCCCATATTTTCACTTTAATATTTTGAATAAGTTGTACCCTTGACTTTGCACCACTGGTAATTGGAGAATTATTCGCCAATGCAACATAAATAGGCATTTGCAAATTGCAAAGTTGCAAATTTGTTAATAGTTTTGGAGTTGGTAGTGAAGCTGAGAAACCACTTGCAGCTGTTTTAATCATACGAGCAAGGGCATCTTCATCTATACTATGGTTTATTTTAGTACCTGTCATTTTTGACAACCCAATATCACGCCATTTTTTAGGAATAAATTTTAAGCTAGCTAATGTTGCGTAAAAAAGAACTGAAAGAGGCGGAAAATTCAAAGCAAAGGCTGGCTCAAGTAAAGCTAAAGAAGCGATTTTACCTGGAAACAAAACCGCATAATTTGCAGCGTTACCTCCACCAAAGGAGTGTCCAACAAGGTGAATTTTTGAAAGATTTAATGCTGTCAAAACTGCATCAATCCATGTTGCTATATCCTTGATGCTAGTAAAAGCCTTGGTCTGTACAGACAGTCCTGCATCTCCCAAAGAATCAATAGTATATACAGTTCTTTGAGCTATGAAGTCAGGTAGATTTGATTCCCACATGGGGCTGCCAGAACTTTGTCCAGGCAACAGAACAATAGGAATTGGAATGTTGTTCTCATGTCTCCATTCGTGGATATGCACGCTTCCAAAATCTGTTACAATATCTATTGATCTTGTGGGTTTAGACAAATGTGACATTACTTCGTAATATGCTGCCTTATAATTTTCATAGGCTGTATGGTTCTTAAATGCTCCTATTTTCATATCTTAAAAACCCTTTCTTCGTGTTAAAGCATAAAATCGTTCTACAATATATTAGAATAAGTTTTCAACAATCTAATCTGTTACAACTGCTAACTCAAAACCCTAGACTTATATAAGTATACTCTCTAATTTGGATGTTAGGATTTTTAACTATTATTGTCAAGTAAAAAACATCACTTCGGATGATAAATTTTTTTGTGTGAACTATTGACATAATATATTATTTGAGATACAATCTTATTAAGAGAATAGTACTAATAAGGATAGATTATATTATGAATAAACGAAGCACCATTCAGAGAACCTTAGTTCTAGAAACAGTAAAAGAGTTGCAGTGCCATGTCACTGCTGACGAGGTCTACGATATGATCGTGAAAAAACACTCCAATATAAGCAGAGGGACAGTATACCGGAATCTGAACCTACTATCTGATATTGGCGAAATACGTAAAGTGGAAATGCCAAATGGACCCGATTGCTACGACCATATATGCCATGAGCATTATCACGCAAGATGCATAAAGTGCGGTCGGATCTTTGATGTGGAAATGGAGCTTATTGCGGATTTAGAAAAAAACATTAAGGATACTCATGGTTTTTTGTTTACAGGTCATGATATTTTTTTCAAAGGTATCTGCCTCGAATGTAATAAATAATTTTGAGAAGAGGGTCATAATTATAAACCTGAAAGGGACAAAAAGCTGGAATCAAGTTATCTTTCCCACGCTTCCGCCATCAGTAAGAAAAATATGAACATTTCCCCATTGACCCGGCAACAATTACATCATGGTAAAAACGACCCGATCAACTCAAATATGTGCGCATACGGGAGCATGAAAACACCCCGTAAATATATTAAATGAGGAGAATAGTCATGAGAAGTTTCACAACATTAGACCTGCAATATGCTCATAGGTTCTATGGGTTCAAAGGCGAAGCTCAGTATTTGCATGGGCATACAGGAATACTAACGCTTGAAGTTGAAGATACCATCAACATGGGCGTCAATATGGTATTCCCATGCAATGAGATCAAAAAAACTGCTTGGGAAGTTTTGCAAAACTTTGACCATGCGCTGGTTTTAAGGGAAGACGACCCATTGCTTCCTGCGATTCTTGGAGTTTATGAAGCTCAAGGGATTAAAGACGGCGCACCAACTAATAAACAAAAAGGTCCAGCTTTTAAAACGGAGCTTGCGACTGCGTATCCCGAATGTCGTTTAGTTGTTACAAAAGAAACAATGACTGTCGAGGGTATGATTAAAATAGTTTACGACCTGTTGAAGGATAAACTGAATATTGTTAAAATCACTTTTACAAGCGGAGTAAATGGCGCTACACAAGAATACAGTAAAGAGAATCAAAAAGAAAAAGACCGTTGCCCATTATGTGGTATTGAATTAAATGAAAATGGCGTGTGTCCAAAATGTGGATACAAAAAATAGTTCAATATGAATTTCAAATACCCCTGCTCCTATCGTGAGCGGGGGTATTTCCTTTATACAGTATAGATGTGATTTGTAAATATCCAGCTTAAATTTGGATTACTGCTTGGACAAATCTTTTATTAATGCAACAGTTAGGTTGTATAGCCTTTTGGCATTATCAGAATTGTATGATGGATGGTCTAGGTTCAACTTTTTCCGTTCTCTATACGCTGATATGGCAACTGATGGAGGATTATCAAGTAATTCAGTCATAAGTATTGCTGCTTGTTCCACTGTTTTACCAATTATCTTATACATCAACTTCATAATAGGGCTACTAAACATTTCCATCATACTGGGCGTTTGTACAGCCCAAGGGTTATACATGATATATTTAATTTTGCCTACAGTATCGTTTTGAACAAATCCCACTCCCAACAAATCGTTTAGTCTGCTACCATGCATCATGACTTTTTGAGACTCAAAAGAATTTTTATGATGCAAATCATTCCAATCAATATTTCCCTTCATCCCAGAGCCACAAACATTCAAAATTATAGGGTTATCTGTTATCTCTAAACTTTCTTTTAATCCATAGCTGAGAACAAATCGGCTCAAATAATCAAGCGCAAAAGTGAGTTCTAGCCCTTCTTCTGTTTCTGTGTATATTTTACTATGCTTTGTCGCACAAAGGATTAGTGCATTTAAAGATTGAAAACTTTCTTTCACTTCTTTGATAATTCTACGATTTTCCTTTTCTAAACTCAAATTTGCTTGGGTATAAAAAGCTCTGTCAGTTGCTCCTATCTGTCTAGCTTCATCAATGAAAGTATTACCATTGGCTTTTGAGCTTCCTATAGCAATTACACGGTCACCTTTCTTTAAGATTTGCATGGCAATGCCTTTGCCAATTCCGCTTGCACCACCAGTTATGAGTATTGTTTTCATATTATTGATCCTCCACTTGTTATTGACAATCTTAATTGTAAGCGTCTATTCAGGCACATAGACGCTAGTCTAGTATAACATGTTTTATTTACCATTTAAAGCATTATGTTTTTATTTTATATAGTATTTAAATAAATTATGCAAAAAACTCAAAAAAGAAGGGTACACTAATTTAACCTTTCCTAATATTTTTAAAAAAAAGGTTTTTTATAGTTTTATTAAATTTTAATAGATATCTTATATGCCATTCCTCCTTTTTAGATTTTTTTAGACTCTTTAGAAATTCAAATTTAAAATTTTATCAGTGCATCTGGATATCTTTAAACTTTTTTTCTTTTATCTTATCTAAAACTTCCTTATCTAATAGACCTGCATCAACATATTG